>NZ_JBEZZB010000008.1:0-103857 GCF_040638955.1 Actinoplanes sp. NPDC024001 | reverse complement strand
GCCCGGGTCCGCCGGATCGCCTTGGAGACCGCCTGCACCGCGTCCTCCTGGCCGATGACCCGCTTGTGCAGCTCATCCTCCATGCGCAGCAGCCGGGAGGTCTCCTCCTCGGTGAGCTTGTAGACCGGAATGCCGGTCCAGTTGCCCAGCACCTCGGCGATCTGCTCGTCGTCGACCTCGGACACCACGTCCAGGTCGCCGGCCTTCCACTCCTTCTCCCGCTGCGCCTTCTGACCCAGCAGGGTCTTCTCCTTGTCGCGCAGCTGCGCGGCACGCTCGAAGTCCTGCGCGTCGATCGCGGACTCCTTGTCGCGGCGCACCTGGGCGATGCGCTCGTCGAAGTCGCGCAGGTCCGGCGGCGCGGTCATCCGGCGGATACGCATCCGGGCGCCGGCCTCGTCGATCAGGTCGATCGCCTTGTCCGGCAGGAACCGGTCCGAGATGTAGCGGTCGGCCAGCGTCGCCGCGGCCACCAGGGCGGCGTCGGTGATGCTGATCCGGTGGTGCGCCTCGTAACGGTCGCGCAGGCCCTTGAGGATCTCGATGGTGTGCGCGAGGGACGGCTCGCCGACCTGGATGGGCTGGAAGCGGCGCTCGAGCGCGGCGTCCTTCTCCAGGTGCTTGCGGTACTCGTCCAGAGTGGTGGCGCCGATGGTCTGCAGCTCACCACGAGCCAGCATCGGCTTGAGGATCGACGCGGCGTCGATCGCGCCCTCGGCGGCACCCGCACCCACCAGGGTGTGGATCTCGTCGATGAACAGGATGATGTCGCCGCGGGTGCGGATCTCCTTGAGTACCTTCTTCAGGCGCTCCTCGAAGTCACCGCGGTAGCGGGAACCGGCGACCAGCGCACCCAGGTCGAGCGTGTAGAGCTGCTTGTCCTTGAGCGTCTCGGGCACCTCGCCCTTGACGATCGACTGGGACAGGCCCTCGACGACGGCGGTCTTGCCGACGCCCGGCTCGCCGATCAGCACCGGGTTGTTCTTGGTCCGGCGCGACAGCACCTGCATGACCCGCTCGATTTCCTTCTCCCGGCCGATGACCGGGTCGAGCTTGCCCTCCCGGGCGGCCTGGGTCAGGTTGCGCCCGAACTGGTCGAGCACCAGCGACGTGGAGGGGGCCGCCTCACCGGTGGCCGTGCCGGCCGCGGCCGGCTCCTTGCCCTGATATCCGGAGAGCAGCTGGATGACCTGCTGGCGGACCCGGTTGAGGTCGGCGCCGAGCTTGACCAGCACCTGGGCGGCGACGCCCTCACCCTCGCGGATCAGGCCGAGCAGGATGTGCTCGGTGCCGATGTAGTTGTGGCCCAGCTGGAGAGCTTCCCGCAGGGAGAGCTCAAGAACCTTCTTGGCGCGCGGCGTGAACGGGATGTGCCCGCTCGGCGCCTGCTGGCCCTGACCGATGATCTCCTCGACCTGCTGCCGCACTCCCTCGAGGGAGATGCCGAGGCTCTCCAGAGCCTTCGCGGCAACGCCTTCGCCCTCGTGAATCAGGCCTAGCAGGATGTGCTCAGTACCGATGTAGTTGTGGTTGAGCATCCGGGCCTCTTCTTGGGCCAGGACGACAACCCGTCGCGCTCGGTCGGTGAACCGCTCGAACATGCCCTCGTGCTCCTCACGTGCCGTGCGCCAATGCTGAGCCTGTCTCAACAGCTGGCGGGGCCAGCGCACGGGCATCGGTGATGCCCGTGCTGTAACTCTATCGCCGCCGACGGGCTCCGCTGGGCCCTCGCAGCCCTTCGAAACGATCCGCAACGTTGATTTAGCCAACTTCGCACGCTCAACGGCTGTTCCCCCACCCGAACGTGTACGCGTACAGCGAAATCCCCACGATCCACAGGCTGTGGATAACGTCCATGATCCCTGTGGATAACCTGGGGACAGATACGCCGAGAGGGCGCGCCGATCACTTGATCAGCGCGCCCTCATCAGCCGGGAAGCCCCGCCGCATCCGAAGTAAGCCCGGCCACGACCGGAGCCGAAGGCGAAGGGCAGGACCGGGACGGCCGTTCAGGCCCGTCCCGGTCCCTTCGCGTGGAACTCGTCCACGATCTCCTGCGGGATCCGGCCCCGGTCGGAGATGTCCTTCCCCGCCTTCTTCGCCCACTCGCGGATTGCCTTGTTCTGCTCCCGGTCGGCGGTCGCCCCACCCCGGCCGCGCGCCGCGCGGCCGCCGACGACGACGCCACCGCGAGCCACCTTGGTGCCGGCGTCGACGTAGGGCTCGAACACCTCCCGCAATTTCGCGGCGTTCTTCTCCGAGAGGTCGATCTCGTACTGAATGCCGTCGAGCGCAAACTTCACGGTCTCGTCGGCGTCGCCGCCATCGATGTCATCGACCAGCTTGTGAATGATCTGCTTGGCCACGCGCGGTTATCCTCCCGAACACAGGTTCTCTCCCCAGCAATGGGAAGACAATAACGCCAGGGACGCATAGCCCGTCAATGGCGGGGGAGATAATGACGAGTGGCTACTCCGGCCGGACCAACGGGAAGAGGATCGTTTCCCGAATGCCGAGGCCGGTGAGCGCCATCAACAGCCGGTCGATTCCCATTCCCATGCCACCGGTGGGCGGCATTCCGTACTCCATGGCCCGGAGGAAATCCTCGTCGAGCTGCATCGCTTCGGCGTCGCCACCGGCCGCGAGCAGGGATTGTGCCTGCAGGCGATCGCGCTGGATGACCGGGTCGACCAGCTCGGAATACGCGGTGGCCAACTCGAAGCCGGCGACGTAGAGGTCCCACTTCTCGGTCAGGCCGGGCGTCTCCCGGTGCGGCGCGGTGAGCGGGGCGGTCTCCTCCGGGTAGTCCCGGACGAACGTGGGCGCCTGCAGGGTCGGCTGCACGAGGTGCTCGAACAGTTCCTCGGCCAGCTTTCCGGCACTCCACTTCGGGTCCACCGAGAGCTGCACCTTTTCCGCGTACCGCTGCAGCTGGGCGAGGTCGGTGCGCACGGTGACCTCCTCGCCGAGCGCCTCGGAGACCGAGCCGAAGAGGGTGATCTGCGCCCACTCGCCGCCCAGGTCCAACTCGGTGCCGTCGTGATGGGTCACCACGTGCGATCCGGAGACGGCGAACGCGGCCTCCTGAATCCACTCCTGCACCTGCTGCTGCATCACGTTGTAGTCCGCATACGCCTGATAGGCCTCGAGCATCGCGAACTCCGGCGAGTGCGTGGAGTCCATGCCCTCATTCCGGAAGTTGCGGTTGATCTCGAAGACCCGCTCGATGCCGCCGACCACGGCGCGCTTCAAAAATAGTTCCGGAGCGATCCGCAGATAAAGATCAGTGTCCAGTGCGTTGCTGTGCGTCACAAACGGGCGAGCGGCCGCGCCACCGTGCAGCAACTGCAACATGGGCGTTTCCACCTCGAGATAATTGCGGCGGAACAGCGACTCGCGCAGGCTGCGGATCACGGTGGACCGAGTACGCACCACCTCGCGCGCCTGGGGCCGGACGATCAGATCGACATAACGCTGCCGAACCCGGGTCTCCTCGGAAAGCGGCTTGTGCGCGACCGGAAGCGGGCGCAGCGCCTTGGCGCTCATCGTCCAGGAATCGGCGAGAACGGAAAGCTCGCCGCGGCGGCTGGTGATCACCTCACCGGTGACGGCGACCAGGTCACCGAGGTCGACCAGGCGCTTCCAGTCGTCGAGCGCCTCGGCGCCGACCTTGTCCAGGGAGAGCATTGCCTGCAGCTCGGTCCCGTCGCCGGCGCGCAGGGTGACGAAGCAGAGCTTCCCGCCGTTGCGAATGAAGATCACCCGGCCGGTGACCGACACGTGGTCGCCGGTGGCGGTGTCGGTCTCCAGGTCGGCGTAGCGGGTGCGGATCTCGGCCAGCTCGGCGGTCCGGGGCACGTTGACCGGGTAGGGCGCGACGCCGTCGGCCAGCATGCGGTCCCGCTTGCCCCGGCGGACCCGCATCTGCTCGGGAAGGTCCTCGGCGGGGTCGGTCGCTGGCGTGTTCTGCTCGGTCACGGCACGTCTTCCTGTGGATGGCGGGAAAGAGTCCTGGAAAGGGTACTCAGTGTCTTACCGGGGCGGAAAACCGAATTAAAAACCGCATAACGCGTCAGACGTTCCGCTCGTACACCATCCGCAGGCCGATCAACGTGATCATCGGCTCGTGCGCGGTGATGGTGTGGCACTCGTCCTTCACCAGCCAGGCCAGGCCGCCGGTGGCGATGACCGCCCGGACCGGGCCGATCTCCTCGATCATCCGCTCGACGATCCGGTCCACCTGCCCGCCGAAGCCGAAGTAGAGGCCGGCCTGCAGACACTCCACGGTGTTCTTGCCGATCACCGAGCGCGGCTTGGTCGGCTCGACCTTGCGCAGCTGGGCGGCGCGGGCGGCGAGCGCGTCGAAGGAGATCTCGATCCCGGGGGCGAAAGCGCCGCCCAGGAACTCACCCTTCGCGCTGATCAGGTCGAAGTTCGTGGTGGTGCCGAAGTCGACCACGATCGACGGTCCGCCGTAGAGGGCGTGCGCGGCCAGGGTGTTCACCACCCGGTCGGCGCCGACCTCCTTGGGGTTGTCGATGGCCAGCTGCACACCGGTCTTCACCCCCGGTTCGACGATCACGTTGGGCAGGTCGCCGTAGTAGCGCTTGAGCATCGTGCGCAGGTTGCGCAGCGCGGCCGGCACGGTCGAGCAGGCCGCCACGCCGGTGATCTCCACGGCGTCCCCGGCGAGCAGGCCGCGGAACATCAGACCCAGCTCGTCGGCGGTCGACGCGGCATCGGTCTTGATCCGCCAGTTGTGCACCAGCTTGTCGCCGTCGAAGGTCGCCAGCACGGTGTTGGTGTTGCCGATGTCAATGCAAAGCAGCACGACCGCCCCTAAAAATCAAAATCAAGAGCCCCATTGTGTACGGGGCTCAGCGCGGCCGGAGGTCCAGGGCGATGTCCAGGATCGGCGAGGAGTGGGTCAGCCCGCCCACCGAGAGGTAATCCACCCCGGTCGCGGCGTACGCGGCCGCCGTCTCCAGCGTCAGGTTGCCGGTGGCCTCCAGCTCGGCCCGGTCCCCGACCGCGGCGACCACCTCGGCCAGCGCCTGCGGCGTCATGTTGTCGCAGAGCAGGAAGGTGGCGCCCGCCTCCACCGCCTCCTCGGCCTCGGCCAGCGTGGTCACCTCGACCTGCACCGCCACGTCCGGGAAGGTCTCCCGCACCAGCCGGTACGCGGCGCTGATGCTCCCCGCCGCCAGCTTGTGGTTGTCCTTGATCATCGCGACGTCGTAGAGGCCCATCCGCTTGTTGGTGCCCCCGCCGACCCGCACCGCGTACTTCTCCAGCGCGCGCAGCCCGGGCGTGGTCTTGCGGGTGTCCAGCACGGTCGCCTTGGTGCCGGCCAACAGATCCGCCCACCGGCGGGTGTGCGTGGCGACCCCGGACATCCGGCAGATCAGGTTGAGGGCGGTGCGTTCGGCGGTCAGCAGCGCCCGGGTCGGCCCGGCGATCACGGCGAGCACGTCCCCGCGGCGTACCTGGTCGCCGTCGTTCGCGATCTGCTCGAAGGTCGCCGCGCCGGTGGAGGTCACCGCGAAGACCTCGGCGGCCACCGGCAGGCCGGCCACCACGCCGTCGGCGCGGGCCACCAGCTCGGCGGTGTCGACCTGGTCGGCCGGGATGGTGGCCTCGCTGGTCACGTCGACCGGCGGGGTGCCGAGGTCCTCGGCCAGCGCGGTCAGGACGATCCGCTCGATCTCGGCGAGGGCCAATCCGTACTCGTTCACGCGGTGCTCCCTGAAGGCAGTGTGTGGATTTCGGGTGCGATCCGCACCCGAGATCCACACGGAGGGATGGCGGTCACGCCATCTCCTGGAAGGTCTGGGTCAGCCGGCCGTCGGGCGAGACGGCGTCGAGCAGGTGGCCGCGCCATTCGTCGGCCGCCGTCGGGTGGTCCTCGCGCCAGTGGCAGCCGCGGGTCTCCCGCCGGCTCTGCGCGGAGGCCACCAGCGCGGCCGCCACGGTGAGCAGATTGGTCGCCTCCCAGGCCGCGGTGTTCGGCTTGGACCGCTGCTCGGAGAGGCGGGTCAGCTCCTTGGCGGCGGTGGCGAGCGAGTCGGCGGAGCGCAGCACCCCGGCGCCGCGGGTCATCGCGCGCTGCAGGTCGGCGCGGATCGCCGGGTCGGCCACCCAGGCGGATGCGGCGGCGGCGCGCACCGGCTCGGACTGCGGGGGCAGGTCGTGGGCCACGTCGTCGGCGATCCGCTTGGCGAAGACCAGGCCCTCCAGCAGCGAGTTGCTTGCCAGGCGGTTGGCGCCGTGCACGCCGGTGCAGGCCACCTCGCCGCAGGCGTACAGCCCCGGGATGCTGGTGCGGCCGTGCAGGTCGGTGCGGACCCCGCCGGAGGCGTAGTGCGCGGCCGGCGCCACCGGGATCAGGTCGGTGGCCGGGTCCACCCCGGCGGCCCGGGTGGACGCCATGATGGTCGGGAAGCGGCCCTCCAGGAACTCTTTGCCGAGGTGCCGCGCGTCCAGGTAGACATGGTCGGCGCCGGTCGCCCGCAGCACCCGGTAGATGCCCTTGGCGACCACGTCCCGGGGCGCCAACTCGGCGAGCTCGTGCTGCCCGACCATGAACCGCTCGCCGCTCTCGTCGACCAGGTGGGCGCCCTCGCCGCGCAGCGCCTCCGAGATGAGCGGGCGCTGCACCGAGTTGACCGTCCCGCTCACGAAGGACGTGGGGTGGAACTGGACGAACTCGACGTCGGTCACCTCGGCCCCGGCCCGCAGCGCCAGGGCGACGCCGTCGCCGGTGGAGACCGACGGGTTGGTGGTGGACGAATAGATCTGGCCCATCCCGCCGGTGGCCAGCACGACGGCCCGGGCCAGGATGGCGCCGACGCCGTCCTCGCTGCCCTCGCCGAGCACGTGCAGGGTGAGCCCGCAGGCCCGGCCGTCCGCGGCCCGCAGCAGGTCCAGCACCAGGGCATGCTCGACCAGCCGGATCCACGGGTCGCGGCGGACCGCCTCGTGCAGGGCGCGCTGCACCTCGGCGCCGGTGGCGTCGCCGCCCGCGTGCACGATGCGGTCGGCGCGGTGGCCGCCCTCGCGGGTCAGCATCAGGGAGCCGTCGGGGTTGCGGTCGAACTCGGCGCCGCGGCGGATCAGCTCGCGGATCCGCGCCGGGCCCTCCTCGACCAGGACCCGCACCGCTTCCGGGTCGCAGAGCCCGACTCCGGCGATCTCGGTGTCGTAGGCGTGCGCCTGCGGGGTGTCCAGGGGATCCAGCACCGCCGCGATCCCGCCCTGCGCCCAGCGGGTCGACCCGTCGTCGATGTTCACCTTGGTGACGACGGTGACGTGCAGGCCGTGCTCGCGCAGGTGCAGTGCGGCGGTCAGGCCGGCGATGCCGGAGCCGACCACCAGGACGTCGGTGGTCTCGGTCCAGCCCGGCTCAGCTGCGGCGAGCCGGCGGGGCAGCGCCGGAAGATCCGCGAGAGGTGACATGTGTTTCAGTACACTCCGCGTTCACGGGTCAGTCGCGGCGGGGGCACCATCAGTGGTCATCGTTACTTGTACTGGACCGGAAGGGCTTTCGTCCCCTTGCCCTTGAGCGACGACTTCAGCGCGGTCCCCTCGAGCCAGAGGTAACAGCGCACGCCGTGGTCGCCCTGCGCCCAGACGTCGGCGTTGCCGGGCAGTGACACCACGCCGGTGCGGTACTGGAGGTCCCTGTCGTTCGGCACCCCGACGTAGTCCGCCACCACGCCGCGGCAGCCCTCGTGGAACTCCTCCCAGGCGGTGTCGCCCTTGGGGTAGGAGGCCTTGGCCGGCGCGTTCCAGATCCCGGCGAACTCGGCGTCGTGCTCGTCGGTGCACTCGGCCGGGGGCATGGTGTCGATCGCCCCGGCGTCGTCCAGCTTGATGGCGTAGCAGGTCAGCATCAGGTCGGAGGTGCCGTTCACGAGGGCGCCGCGCAGGCTGCCCTGGCGCTGGACGAGGGCGCCGTCGTCCTCGATCGAGTCGAGTTCGACGACCTCGCAGCGGAACCAGCGGGCGCCACCGGTCCACGCGGCCGGCGACGGGTGGGTGACCCCGATCCAGAGCCGCGCGTGCCGCCACGGGCCGCCGACGTACTCGGTGGTCTTGGTATCGCAGGTCTGATAGGCCGCGCGGGCCGCCT
Source organism: Actinoplanes sp. NPDC024001 (assembly GCF_040638955.1). NCBI lineage: Bacteria > Bacillati > Actinomycetota > Actinomycetes > Micromonosporales > Micromonosporaceae > Actinoplanes > Actinoplanes sp. NPDC024001. The sequence goes on along the minus strand of NZ_JBEZZB010000008.1, from coordinate 95,726 downwards.
TGGAGGTGTTGTCCGGCGGCTCCGCGGCGTCGGTCTTGAACTCACCGACGAAAACGGTCTCGGTGCGGTGCAGGACGTCGCAGTCGACCTCTTCGTAGGTGGCCCGCGGCCCGGCCTTGGCGAAGTTGGAGAGGTGGCAGGTCTCGGCGGCCGGCTGGAAGCCGCTCGCCGCGGCCATGGCGCCCCAGTTGTTGGTCAGGTCGCCGTCGACGTCACCGGCGTCGCCGCAGCCCGCGGCGGCCAGCAGCAGGCTCGCGGCGGCCAGTCCCCATCTGCGCATGAACCCCGCCTCCCGAGCCGCCGGTGTCCGGTTTGTCGATCATAGGATGATCGGTACGGATACCGGCGGCGTTCCGGAAAGTCAGCGGGCGCTCAGCGTGAGATCCCCCCGAACCAGGTCGTCGGCCATTCCGGCGACCGCCTCGGCCGGGTCCGCGCCCAGCTCGATGATCTTGTTAGCGGCGTCCACGTGCACGATCCGCGGCCGGTACGCCCGCGCCTCGGCGTCCTCCATCTGCCCGTAGGAAATCAGGATGACCAGGTCACCGGGGTGCACCAGGTGCGCGGCGGCGCCGTTGATGCCGATCACGCCGCTGCCCCGCTCGCCCGGGATCACGTAGGTCTCCAGCCGCGCCCCGTTCGTGACGTCGACGATCGCCACCTGCTCGCCGGGGATCAGATCGGCCGCCTCCAACAGGTCCTCATCGACGGTGACCGACCCGACGTAGTGCAGGTCGGCCTGCGTGACGGTGGCGCGGTGGATCTTCGACTTGAGCATGGTGCGGAGCATTCAGGCGCCCTTCTGGAGACGGAGCGGAACATTGTCGATCAAACGGGTGGTGCCGACCTTGGCTGCCACGAGCAGACGCGCCTCACCCTCGTCCGGGGCGGAACCGAGATCCGCACCGGTCAGGGCGAGGTAGTCCACGCGTACGTCTGGCTCCTCTGCCAAGATCTTGTGAGCTGCGGCCAGGACCGACTCGGGGTCGCTGCGCGCTGCGCCCTCGCGCAGAGCGCGAGAGAGCGCCAGCGCGGCCCGGCGCTGGTCCGGCGTGAGATAGCGGTTGCGGCTGGACAGGGCCAGGCCGTCCGGCTCGCGTACGGTGGGCACGCCCACGATCTCCACCCCGAGTTCCAGGTCGTCGACCATGCGCCGGATCAGGGCGAGCTGCTGGAAATCCTTCTCCCCGAAGTACGCGACGTCCGCACGGGTCAGCATCAGCAGCTTCTCGACCACGGTCAGCATCCCGGAGAAGTGGCCCGGGCGGCTCGCCCCCTCGAGGATGTCGCCGAGCGGCCCCGGGTGCATCGTGATCGACGGCGCGCCACCGGGATAGACGTCGTCGCGACCCGGGGCGAAGACCACCGCCACACCCTCGGCCGCGCAGGCCGCCACGTCGGCGTCGAGCGTCCGCGGGTACTTCTCGAAGTCCTCGTTCGGGCCGAACTGCAGCGGGTTCACGAAGATCGTGACCAGCACGAACGCGGACCGCTTACGAGCCTGGCGCATCAGCTCCCGGTGACCCTCGTGCAGCGCGCCCATGGTCATCACGACCGCGATCTCACCCTGCGCCAGGTCCAGCACGGACGCGAGCTCGGCACGGGTGTGCACCAGCGAGGTCATCGGGCCTCCATCGTCACAGCGGTACGGGCAAGGACGTCGAGCAGCGCGGCAGCGTCCTGCGGCCGGAGCCGTCCGGAGGCGATCGCCCGGTCGGCGGTCCGGCGCGCCATCGCCAGGTAGGCCGGGACGGCGTCGGCCGGAATCCGGTTCAGGTGCTTGGCGACGGTGCCGGCGTCACCCCGGGAGACCGGGCCGGTCAGTGCCGCGTCGCCCATCCGCAGTGCGTTGTCGAGCGCCGCGGTCAGCAGCGGCTCCAGCACCCGGCCGGGCCGTTCCACACCGGCCGAGCGCAGCAGTTCGGCCGCCTCGTTGACCAGCGTGACCAGGTGGTTCGCGCCGTGCGCCAACGCCGCGTGGTAGACCGGGCGGGCGTCCTCGGCCACCCACTCCGGCACCCCGCCCAGGTCGGCGACGAGCCGGGTGGCGAAGGCCCGGTCCGGCGTGGTGACCCCCCAGGCGATGCCGGGCAGCCGGTCCAGGTCGGAGTCCGCGCCGGTGAAGGTCATCGCGGGGTGCAGTGCCATGCCGTTCACATCGCCCAGAACGGCGAGTCCGTGAGCCCCTGAGGTGTGCGCCACGATCTGGCCGGCACGCAGCGCGCCGGTCTGGTCCAGGCCGGCGACCACCCCGGCCAGGGCGTCGTCGGGTACGGCGAGTAGAAGCAGGTCCTCGGCGGCGCGAGCGACCTCGTCAGCGGGAAGAATCGCGGCGTCCGGCAGCAGGCGCGCGGCCCGCTCACGGGAGGCGGCGGACACCGCAGCGGCGGCGACCACCCGGTGCCCGGCCGAGCTGAGGGCCGCGCCGAGCACAGCACCCACCCGGCCGGCGCCGACGACGCCGACGGTCAGAGCATTCATCTGTGGATCCAGTCCTCGAGTCGGGGTACCGGTCGAGCGCCAGTATGCGCCGGAATCACACGTTCGTCGCAACCCCTAGGGCCTATCTGATGGATCACGCGCCCCCGTCCGTTCGGCCGGGGGTGGGCGGTCCTGAGGCGCTGCCTACGCTGACTCCCATGGTGGCGATCGGCTGGCGGCTCGCGATGCAGGCGGCGCTCTACGGGTCCGGCGGCTTTTTCGTACGGCCCCGCAGCGGCCCGGCCGACCACTTCCGCACCAGCGTGCACGCCTCCCCGCTGTTCGCCGGCGCCGTGCTGCGGCTGCTCGAACGCGTCGACGCGGCCCTCGGCCACCCGGAGACGTTCGACCTGGTCGACGTGGGTGCCGGGCGCGGTGAGCTGCTCACCGTCCTGCGCCGGCTGATGCCTGACGATCTGGCCCGGCGGGTCCGGCCGGTCGGCGTCGAGGTGGTTCCCCGGCCGGACGGGCTGGACCCGGCGATCCGCTGGCGGCGCGACATCCCGGAGCCGGTGACCGGGCTGCTGATCGCCACCGAATGGCTGGACAACGTGCCGCTCGACGTGGTCGACACGGACGACGCCGGGCGGCTGCGCAAGGTGCTGGTGGACCGGGCCACCGGCGCCGAGACGCTGGGGCCACCCGCCGACCCGGCCGACCTGTTCTGGCTGAGCCGCTGGTGGCCGGAGCCGGGGCGGATCGAGATCGGCTGGCCGCGGGACACCGCCTGGGCGGACGCGGTGGCATCGGTACGCCGGGGTGCCGCCCTCTGCGTCGACTACGGGCACCAGCGTGCGGAACGGCCGGCGTTCGGCACGCTCACCGGATATCGCGACGGCCGGCAGGTGCCGCCGGTCCCGGACGGGAGCTGCGACGTGACGGCACACGTGGCCATCGACGCGGTGGCGGTCGCGGCGGGAGTCCCGTACCGAATGGTCCGCCAGCGTGCGGCGCTGAAAGCGCTCGGTGTCGACGGCGCCCGGCCACCGCTGGGGTTGGCCCGCACGGACCCGGCGGCGTACCTGCGTGCTCTCGCCGCGGCCGGCGCCGCCGGCGAGCTGATCGACCCGGCCGGGCTGGGCGAGCACTGGTGGCTCTGGCACACCGTCGGCGTGAATGTGCCGCTTGTCTGACACCATGCTCTGATGGCCTATCCAACCACCCCGCCCCCCGCCCAAAAGCGGACTGAAGGCTCGGCCGTCCAGGAGATGACGGTCGGGACCGGCGCCGGCCTGGACACGGCCGACATGGTTCTCAACATCGGGCCGCAACACCCCTCCACGCACGGTGTGCTCCGGCTCAAACTCACCCTCGACGGCGAGCGGGTCGTCGCCTGCGAGCCGATCGTCGGCTACATGCACCGCGGCGCGGAGAAACTCTTCGAGGTCCGCGACTACCGGCAGATCATCATGCTGGCGAACCGGCACGACTGGCTGTCGGCGTTCTCCAACGAGCTCGGCGTCGTGCTGGCCGTGGAACGGCTGATGGGCATCGAGGTGCCCGAGCGGGCGGTCTGGCTGCGGATGGCGCTGGCCGAGCTGAACCGGGTGCTCAACCACCTGATGTTCCTCGGCTCCTACCCGCTGGAGATCGGCGCGATCACGCCGATGTTCTACGCCTTCCGCGAGCGGGAAACCCTGCAGGCGGTCATGGAGGAGGTCTCCGGCGGCCGCATCCACTACATGTTCAACCGGGTGGGCGGGCTGAAGGAGGAGGTCCCCGCCGGGTGGACGAAACGGGCCCGGCAGGCGGTCGCGGCGGTGCGCCGGCGCATGCCCGACCTCGACAACATCATCCACAAGAACGACATCTTCCTGGCCCGCACCGTCGGCGTCGGCGTCCTCACCGCCGCCGAGGCGGCCGCCTACGGCGCCTCCGGTCCGGTCGCGCGCGCCAGTGGCCTGGATTTCGACGTACGCCGGGACGAGCCGTACCTGTTCTACGACCAGCTCGATGTGCCCGTGGTGACGCGGACGGCGGGCGACTGTCACGCCCGTTTCGAGGTGCTGCTGGAGCAGGTCTTCGTGTCGCTCGACCTGATCGACCAGTGCCTCGACCGGGTGGACCGCACCGGCGGGCCGGTCAACGTGCGCCTGCCGAAAGTGGTCAAGGCGCCGGAGGGACACACCTACGCCTGGACCGAGAACCCGCTCGGCGTCAACGGTTACTACCTGGTCTCCCGCGGCGAGAAGACCCCGTGGCGGCTCAAGCTGCGCACGGCGTCCTACGCGAACGTGCAGGCCCTGGCGACGCTGATCCCCGGCTGCCTGGTGCCGGATTTGATCGCGATCCTGGGCTCGATGTTCTTCGTCGTGGGCGACATCGACAAATAGCGCGCCTGGGTTGGCGCTTGCTCGTTGCCTACGGCCGCGCAACGTCTGTTGGCTGCCTACGCCCCTGCCAGCTGCTCACGTCCGCGCGACCTGCACCCGTGCAACGCCTACTGGTAGCCGCCGTAGGAGGCGAAGTCGGCGAGCGTCCCGACATTGGTGTCATTGGCCGAGGGGCGGTGCCGGCGTGCCTTGTAGCCCGGCTGGTCGGCGGACTGCCCCGCCACCTGGTGGCCGTTGGCGCCGTAACCGTCGTCCCCGTAGCCGCCCGCGCCCGCCTGGCCGCCGCCCTCGTAGCCGCCGGCCTGGCCGCCGCCTCCGTAGCTGCCGCTCTTCTCGTAACCGCCCGCTTGGCCGCCGCTTCCATAGCCACCCGACCGACCGTCGCTCCCGTAGCCGCCCGCCTGGCCGTGGTTGCCGTAGCCGCCTGCCTGGCCGTCGCTCCCGTAGCCGCCCGCCTGGCCGTGGTTGCCGTAGCCGCCTGCCTGGCCGTCGCTCCCGTAGCCGCCTGCCTGGCCGTCATTGCCGTAACCGGCTGCCTGGCCGTCGTCGCCGTAGTGGCCCGCCGCGTCAGCGTCCTGGTAGCCGTTTTCCGGCTGGTCGTAGCCCTGGTAGTCGTAGCCGTTACCGTCCGCGTAGTCGCTGGCCGGGCCATAGTCGCCGGGGGACGTGTCCGGCGGGCCGTAGTGAGGGCCTGGCCGCACGGCGGCAGCCGCACGGGGTGAAACCGTGCCTTGGGACGGCACCGCGGCTGCGGCACGGGGCCGGACCGATGGACCACCCGGGGCGGGCACTGCGGCCGAGCGAGCGACCGGCGCGGAGCCGGGCATCGGGCCGTGGCCCGAAACCGGAGCGGAGCCGGTCCTAGCGCCCTGACCAGGCACTGCGGCCTTACCGGGCATAACACCCTTACTCGGCATCCCGGCCTGACCCGGCATCGGGCTCTGGCCCTGCATCCCAGCCTGACCTGGCATCGCGCCCTGGCCGTTCATCCCAGCCTGACCCGGCATCGCGCCCTGGCCGTTCATCCCAGCCTGACCAGGTGTCGCACCCCGGGCCGACATCCCGGCCTGACCCGGCATCGTGCCCTGGTTGGGCACGCGGGCCGAGCCGCCTACCGCGGCGGAACCCGCACCGGCCGGCGGAGCCGACCGCTGCACCGAAGCGGAGCCGGCAGCCGGGACAGCGGCGGAGGCCCGCCCGGCCGGGGCGACGCCCGGCGCACGCGCCGGCGAAACCGGCTGCGCCGGTCCGGGAACCGAGGCACGTCCCCCGGTGCTGCGGCCGGGGTTCGTCGGCCGCGCAGCCGGGCCACCGCGATGGCCGTACTCGCCGGATCCGTATTGGTCCGGCCGGCCGCCCGGAGCCGCGTAGCCCGGTTCACCGTCATAGCCGGAGTCGGCATCCGCGGCGAAGGCCGGGCCGGGATGGGCGTTGAAGCCGCCGCTCGGGCCGTGGGACGGGCTCACGTCGGAGCCGTAAGAAGAATCGGGACCGTAGCCCGGACCCACACCAGGCCCGTCCGGGCCGTAGGAAGAGTCACCGCCGTAACCGGCATCCGAACCATCGGGGCCGTAGCCGGCGCCGGAGGCGTCCGGACCGTAGCCCGTGCCCGGCCCGTTCGGGCCGTATCCGGACTCAGGCCCGTAGGACGAGTTCGGGCCGTAACCCGCGCCCACAGCAGATCCGGCCAGGTCGTAGCCCGAGCCATCCGGGCCGTAAGAAGAGTCAGGGCCGAAGCCGGAACCAGCAGCAGACCCGTCCGGGCCGAAGCCCGAGCCCTCCGGGCCGAAGCCCGGCCCCGCGTCCGGGCCGAAGGCCGGCCCGGCAGCAGCCCCGTTCGGGCCGTAACCGTCCGGGCCGGCAGCGTATTCAGCAGGGCCGAAGCCCGCGTCGTAGCCGCCCGGACCGAAACCACCCTCCGCATCGTGCCCGGACTGCGCAGGGTAACCAGCGTCTGGCGATGCGACCGCCACCTGCGCGCGGCCGCCGGGTTTGCGTGGGTTCAGCGGCGGGTGTGCCGCCTCCGGGCCGGCGGCGACGGCGGCGAGTTCGGCGCGGATCTCCCGCCGGAACGCCTCCATCTCCTCGGCGACGCGGTCGTCCACGTCCATGCCGAGCAGCACGGGATCGTTGCGGACCAGCATCGACGCTCCGATCAGCACGACGCTGACGGCGATCAGCAGCACAGCGAAGCGCACCGAGTTGGACGCGTCGCCGATCAGCACCACCGCGAGAGCCAGCGGGGCGAGGATCACGCCTGCCCAGATGAGGCCACGGAGCAGCCGTGCGTTGTGTCCCACTGGGGAGTCCCGTTCCGGCATGGGCGCAGATGTTACCGAGAGTGCGCCTGAGGCGAAACGGCCGAACACCGGACGGCACAGACAGTTTTGGAGCTCGGCCGTTCCCCCGGTCCCCCCGCCGGGTGAAACCCGGCGGGGGGAGTCAGGTCAGCCGGCTGCCAGTGCGCCGTCCGAGCTGAAGACCAGGCCGACCGAGATCGTGCCCTGCTTCAGACCGGTCTTGGTCAGCGGACCACCGGCGTCGAGCGTGCTGAAGCTGCCGGCCTGGAACCCGTAGGTCTCGACGAGACCCTGCTGGCACTTCGGCCGCTGCGGGCACTCGGCCGGGCCGCCCAGCACAGTCGCCGCGCCGGAGCACTTGGCCGCCAGGTCGGAGAGGGTCTTCACCCCGTACTTGTCGGCGAAGGCCTGCGTGGTGGCGAAGGCGTTCTGGTCCTGCGCCGGGCTGGCCGCGCCGAAGGCGAGGCCGGTCTTCTCACCGAGAGCCTTCAGGTTGGTGACCGTGGTGTTCAGGTCGGAGGAGGACGGGTCCTTGGCGTCCTTGCCCTCGACCTTGCCGGCCAGGAAGTACGCCAGGGTGGCGGCATACTCCGGGACGACCTGGATGTCGCCCTTCTCCAGCGCCGGCTCGTAGAGCTCGCGGTTGCCGATCTGCTGCACCTTGACCGTGTAGCCGGCCGCGGTCAGGGCGATGCCGTAGAGCTCGCCGAGCGTCGCGCTCTCGCTGAAGTTGGCGGCGCCGACGGTGATGTTGCCGCCGGGGCCCTTGGCGATGCCGGCGGTCAGGTTGTTGGCGGTGGCGAATTCCTGAGCGGCCGCCTTCGACGACTTGCGGTCGATGTCGACGGCCTTGTTGAGCTCGATCAGCTTGGTGGTGTCGAGCGCGTTGGACACCTTGTCCAGCGCGGCGATCAGCTCGGGGGTGGCGGCCTTCTTGTTGACGGCCGGGATGACGTTGTCGGTGTTCTGCAGCTTCTTGTCGTCGTCGAGCACGACCAGCGTGTCGCCGGCGACCGGAGCACAGCCCTGGCCCGCGGCGGCCGCCGACGGCGGGGCTTCGGTGCCGGAAGAGCCGGCGTCACCACAACCGGCGAGGACGACGGCCACGGCGAGTGCGCCGGCCGTACGGAAAAGAGTCTTGCGCATACTGCCGCCTTCTGTGTCCCGGCGGGCCCGGATGGCCGCGCCGCGTGTCCGACGGGCAGCCGGAATTGCGACGCCCGTTAACGGTTCTCAGGTATTCCTACCCGCAAGGTATGACAAGATCATCATTCCGATGCGGGAGCGTTATGCGGCGGGTGCCGCCGCAGCCTGCGTACGCCTGCCCCGCACCCGGAGCGCAGGTGGCGTGACCAGGCGTTGGACCACCGCGAGCAGGCCCTCGACGATAAGTGCGAGCAACGCCACAGCGATGCCCCCGGCGACGATCTGACCGCCACCGCCGTTGCTCATCCCGATGCCGAACCCGGCGCTGATGATCTGCCCGAGCCCGCCGCCGTTGACGAACGCCGCCAGCGCCGCGGTGGCGACCACCTGGACCGCGGCCGTCCGCAGCCCGGCCGCCAGGTACGGCACCGCCAGCGGCAGCTCGACCTGGCGCAGCAGCTGCCCGCCGGACAGCCCCATGCCGCGGGCCGAGTCCCGGGTCTCCGGGTCCACCGACCGCAGCCCGGTGTAGGCGTTGGCCAGCAGCGGCGGGATCGCAAAGACGGCGAGCGCCACCACCACCGGCGGCTTGCCGAAGCCGAGCGGCGTGAGCGGCAGGATGGTCAGCAGGGCCAGGGTCGGGATCGCCAGGGTCAGGTTGGCCACGGTGATGACCGCGCCGCCGCCACGCCCGCGGTGCCCGAGCCAGATGCCGATCGGCCAGCCGACCAGGCAGCCGAGCACGACCGCCCAGAAGCTGATCACCAGGTGCTCGCCGAGCCGGTCGAGCAGGCCACCCGGGTTGGTCCAGTTGAGCGGGTCGTTGAGCCAGACGAAGCCCTCTTGGAAGTAGTTCACGCGGCCCGCCCCCGGCTCCACGGGGTCAGCAAGCGGCCGAGACCGGCCAGGAGCAGGTCGAGCACCAGGGCCAGGGCCACGCAGAGCAGGGCCGCGGTCATGATCTGCGCCTTGTAGAAGTTGTTCCGGAAGCCGCTCAGGATCAGGTCACCGAGGCCGCCCTGACCGATCAGCGAGCCGACCGTGACCAACGCCACGGTCGAGACCGTCGCCAGCCGGACGCCGGTGACGATGCCGGGCAGCGCGAGCGGCAGTTCGACCCGCCACAACCGGCCCAGCCGCCCGTATCCCATGCCGGACGCCGCTTCCAGCACCTCGGCCGGCACCTGGGTGAGCCCGGCCAGCGCGTTGCGGACGAGCACCAGCAACGCGTACATGACCAGGGCGATCAGAACCGAGGTGGTGGTGGTCGTGCCGACCAGCGGGGCGAGCAGCGCGAGCAGTGCCAGCGAAGGGATCGTGTAGAGGACGCCGGAGAGTGCGAGAATCGGCGCGGTCAGCGGTCTGATCCAGTAGGCGGCGACGGCGAGCGGCAACGCGACCACGAACGCGATGAGGACCGTCTGGGCGGTCAGTCCCGCGTGGAAGGTGAGCGCGGCGCCGAGCGTGTCGGCGTTCTCCTGGACATACCGCCAGGAGAACCACGGGTTCCCCGGGCCGTCATCGGCGGGTGCGGCGACCGGCGTGAACAGCGCCGGGCCCCACGACAGGAAGGGCATACGTGGACGCTACCTCGGCATCGATCACGTTGGAGGACGTCGGCAAGGTGTACCCGGACGGCACCGCCGCCGTCTCCGGGTTCAGTCTCGAGGTTCGGGCCGGCGAGCTCACCGTCCTGATCGGCCCGTCCGGTTCGGGCAAGTCGACCGTGCTGCGCATGATCAACCGCCTGATCGAGCCGACCAGCGGCGTGATCTCGATCGACGGCCGCAACGTGCTCGAGCAGGACCCGGTGGAGCTGCGCCGGCAGATCGGCTACGTCATCCAGAACGTGGGACTTTTCCCGCACCACACGGTCCGGGCCAACGTCGGCACCGTGCCGCGGCTGCTCGGCTGGGACCGCAAACGCGTCGAGGCCCGCGCCGACGAGCTGCTGGACCTGGTCGGCCTGGACCCGGCGCGCTACGGCAAGCGGTACCCGCACGAGCTCTCCGGCGGTCAGCGCCAGCGGGTCGGGGTGGCTCGGGCGCTCGCCGCGGACCCGCTGGTGCTGCTGATGGACGAGCCGTTCTCCGCGGTGGACCCGATCGTGCGCGCCCGGCTGCAGGAGGAGTTCCTCCGGCTGCAGGCGGCGGTCCGCAAGACGATCGTGCTGGTCACCCACGACATCGACGAGGCGGTCCGGATGGGCGACCGGATCGCGGTGCTCGCCGAGGGCGGCCGGCTGCTGCAGTTCGCCCCGCCGGCCGAGCTGCTGAGCAGTCCCGCGTCGCCGGAGGTCCGCGACTTCGTCGGCGCCGACCGGGGCATCCGCCGGCTCGCGGTCACCGCGGTCCGTGACGTGATGACCCCGTACGACGGCGCCGCCACCGACAGCCTGCCGAGCGTGGACGTGTCCGCCACCCTGCACGACGCGCTCGCCGTGATGCTCACCGACGCGACCGAGACCGTCCTGGTGACGCAGGACGGCCGCCCGGTGGGAACAGTCTCCCGGGCGGCCGTTTTCGAGGTTCCCGCGACGGTCTGACCCTCATCGGGTGCCGCGCCAGCCACCCAGGCTGGCGAGGCCGACGATCCAGCCGACGAAGAGGCCGTACTGGGCGCCGGAGCCGGCCGCCCGGAACGCGCCGAGCAGTGAGGGGTTGGTGAGGAACAGGGTGGCCAGCAGCGCGGCGAAGCCACCCGCGAAGATGTACGCGGCCCAGCCGGCGAAGAACTGGCTGATCGTGCCGCGCGCCCGGGCCAGCTGGGAGCCGGGCAGCAGGACGAGGAAGAGCAGGGTCAGCAGGACCACCAGGATGGCCTTGAGGTCGCCGACGATCACGTCGCGCAGCGCGTCGTCGGAGTCGAAGCTCCAGTACGGCCAGGCCAGCAGCCGTAGCCACCAGCCGCCGGCCGTCTCCGGATCGGTGTTCTCCAGCGCCCAGTCCGAGTACCACGGGCTGCCGAAGACGAGTACGAGGACCAGGGCGGCAAGGGTGCCCGCACCCGGTGCGGTCTTATATCGATTGCCGAGAGCCATGGCCCCGCTATTGCCCCAGGGGGCCACGGCTTCAAACGACGAGCGTCACTTACTCAGGTAGTCGATGAAGGCCGCTCGCAGCAGGGGCTCCTGCTCGCCGAGGTCGCGGCCTTCCAGCTCACGCCAGAGCGCGACCGCCTCGTCGACCGTCGGGCCGATCGAGTTGGGCGCGCCGTCGAGGGCAGCGGCCTCGTCGGCGTCCGGCAGGTGGCGCACCACCGACCAGTAGAACTTGATGTCGTGGTGCTCGCGTGCCTTCGCGAAAGCGCGCTCGCGCAGCACCTCGGTGGGCAGGGCGTCCAGTTCGGCGAAGCTGGGCGTGGTCATGAACGAAGCATAGGTCAGCGCCCGGCACCCCACGGGCCGTCGTCCCAACGGTCGCTGCGGGCGGGCGGCGTGGCCGGGGTGCTCCAGGTCTCCGGGGAGGCCGGCGACCAGTTGGCGGCGGTGCCCCCGGACGGTGCGGCGTTCCACTCCTCGCCGCTGCCCAGGGCGAACGGGCTGCCGTACGTCTCCACCAGGCGGGTGACGATCAGGCCGACGCCCATCAGGGCCCCGGCGATCGCGAAGAGCGCGATGTCCAGCTCGCGCCGCGACTCGTAGTCGAGGAAGAGGGTCAGCGCGGTGACCGCGAAGAGGGTGCCGAAGATCCCGCCGCGCCGCCCGTACGCGCTGGTGCCGGCGAGCAGGGCCAGGCCGACGCCGATGCCGGTCCACTCCAGGCCGGTGCCCGGGACGATCGGCTCGCCGGTCTTCGCCGCCTGCGCGGCGATCAGGATCCCGGCGCCGACCGCGAAGACCGAGGAGAGCAGCAGGGCGATCACCACGGGTACGGCGGCAGCCGCCCCCGGCCGCCGCGCCGGGTCACCGGTCGGGCGCATCCGGCCGACGAACCGCCGCACCGGGCCGACCGCGCCGAGCGCGGCCCCCAGGACGGCCAGCACCGCGAACCCGCCGAAGAACAGGAACGCCTGGTCGGTCGGGTCCCAGTCGCCCTGCACGTCGACCGGCGCCACCCGCAGCTGGACGTAGACGACCGCGCCGAAGCCGGCACCGAGCGTGGCCGCCCAGCCGGGCACGTGCAGGCCGGCCACCAGCACGGACACCGCCAGCGCACCGGCCGCGGCGATGATCAGGGCGGGCACCACCGCCTGGGGCAGGCCGCGGTCGCTGTTCTCCGCGTACTGCATGGCGGCGGCCAGGGCGATCGGGCCGATCGCCAGGTTCGGCACGCCGGCCCGCAGGCTCAGGCCCCCACCGAGGGCCAGCAGGCCGATCGCGGCGCCGGTGACGAGCAGCGTGTCGAGCGCCGGGCGCTCCAGCGCGCCGGAGTCCTCACGCCACAGGAAGAAGCCGAGGACACCCGCGGCGACCAGCAGCACCACCTCCCAGCCGAGGTGGATGCCGAGCCGGTCGCGCTCGTCCTCCACGGCGGGGACGGGACCCGTGGTCACCGGCGCGCGCAGCGACTGGTCGAGGGTCGTGCCGGCGGTGTCGTCGTACTGCACGCGGCGACGGTACGCCGCGGGGTCGGTCGGGGTGTCGTCGCCACCGGGCCGGCGGAAGGTGGTCTCGTCGTAGGCCATGCTCCGCGCCTCCTCACGCCTCCACGAGCGGTTCGAGGCGCACGCTACTCCGGCCGAGGGCCGCCCGCCGCAAAGCATACGGATAAGACATGGCCTCAGTTCAGAGGCTAGATATGTTCGACAACCGTCAACGTCGGCCGGTCGGGCGGTCCGAGTCGTCGTCCTCCCGGTCCGGCTGCTCCGGGACCCGGCACGCGCGCTCCAGCCACAGGGCCGCCCCGATCAGGGCGAGGCCGGCGACGAGCGCCCCGACGGTGGCCGGCACGTCCTCCCGGGCGGCCCGGGTCGGTTCCAGCAGCAGCCAGCCGAGCAGGCCCGCGGCGAAACCCGCGAAGAGCGCGCCGACCAGCGAGGACGCCTTGGCCAGCGCCACATAGCGCGCGACCGCGAGGGGCTCGACCGGGGGCGCGCCGGGCTTGCGCTGGATGCGGGCGCTGGTGTTCTGCGCCAGCAGGCCCTCGGCGACGGCCAGCACGGCGAGCACCAGCACCGGCGACCACGGCAGCGCGGGCAGACGCGAATAGGTGAAGCTGAGCACCAGCCAGCCGACCGCGGCAGCGGCCAGCGCGGCCACGACGAGCACCGAGATGCTCGTGGGCCGCAGCGACGGGTCGGTGCGGCGCCCGCCGGGAGATCCGCTCTGAGGGTTGGCGCTCACGCCTTCGACTCTAGCGACAGATCCGGACACCGGCTCACCGTGGCGACGTCGCCGGCGATCTCCGGCGCGCTCAGCAGACCGGCGACCGGCCCGTGCCCGGGCAGCCGGCCCTGCGGATCCACGTCGAGCCACGGCCGCAGCACGAAGGCGCGCAGGTGGGCGCGCGGATGCGGCAGGATCAGCTCCGGCTCGTCGCTGAGCACCGGACTGCCGTCCGCCGCCCAGACCGCGATCACGTCGACGTCCAGGGTGCGCGGGCCGAACCTGCGATCCGGATCCCGGACCCGGCCTTCGGCCGTCTCGCACGCCTGCGCCCGCTCCAGCCAGTGCCGCGGCGTCGCGGTCGGCTCGTCCACGAGCACCACGGCATTGAGGTACGACGGCTGCGCGGTGTCGCCCCACGGGGGTGTCTCGTACACCCCGGAGACCCGGACCACGCTCGCACCCAGCAGGTCGACGGCGGCCCGCAGGTGGGTGAGGCGGTCGCCGAGGTTGCTGCCGAGCGAGAGCAGGGCGCGGGTCACGAGCGGCTCCGGCGCAGGGTGACGGCGACGTCGGCGAACTCGTGCGGGATCGGCGCCTGCGGCTTGTGCACGGTGACCTCGGCGGACGCCACCCGCGGATCGGCCAGGCAGACGTCGAGCAGCCGGTCCGCCAGACGTTCGATCAGGTTGACCGGCTCACCGGTGAGCACCTCGACCAGGCCGCCGGCCAGTTCGCCGTAGTGCACCGTGTCGGCGATGTCGTCGGTCTGCACGGCCCGGCTCAGGTCCAGGTCGAGGCGGACGTCGACGACGAAGTCCTGCCCCTGCTCCCGCTCGAAGTCGTAGACGCCGTGCCGGCCCCGGGCGCGCAGGCCGCTCAGCGTGATCTGTCCAGTCATCGATCTCCTTCTGGCTGACGGGCGCGGCTCACCGCGTACCCCGCAATCGTGGTGAGCCGGTGGCGCGCCAGACCGCAAGCGCGTCGACGGTCGCGCCCACCTCATGGACCCTGACCCCCCAGGCGCCGGCGGCGACCGCGAGGACCGAGGTGGCCAGGGTGGCCGCCTCGCGGCCGGCCACCGGCCGCGGCGTGCCGTCCGGATCGGCCAGCAGCCGGCCGAGGTAGGTCTTGCGGCTGGCCGCGAAGAGCACCGGGAAGCCGAGTTCGATCAGGACGTCGAGGTGAGCGCTGAGGGCCCAGTTGTGCTCGGCCTGCTTGGCGAATCCGAGGCCGGGGTCGAGCACGATCAGGCCGGGGTCGACGCCGGCGGCGATCGCCTCGTCGGCGCGGGCCCGCAGCTCGTCCCGGACCTCGGTGACGACGTCGGAGTAGACCGCGAGTTTCTGCATGTCGCGGGAGTGGCCGCGCCAGTGCATCAGGATCCAGGGACAGCGGGCGGCGGCGGCGACCGCCGCCATGCCCGGGTCAGCGAGGCCGCCGGAGACGTCGTTGATCACCGCGGCGCCGGCCGCGAGCGCGGCCTCGGCGACCGCCGCACGGGTGGTGTCGATGCTGATCGGTACGCCCTCGGCGGACAGCCGTGCGATCACCGGCACCACCCGGGCCGTCTCGGTGGCGGCGTCCACCCGCTCCGCGCCGGGCCGGGTCGACTCGCCGCCGACGTCGATCACATCCGCGCCCGCACGGAAAAGTGCGATGCCATGTTGAACCGCGGCGTCGAGGTCGGTGTATCTCCCACCGTCAGAGAAGGAATCCGGCGTGACGTTGAGGACGCCCATCACGACCGGGTGATCCCGGCGGAGCAGTTCAGCACCCGTGAGCTGCGGGTCTGGCGGCGTAGTCGGCACACGGAAAGGGTACGGGGCGGGTGAGTTTCGAACAGGTGTACGATCCCACGTGACTCAAATTCAACCACTCAATCACCTTGGGTAACAAAAAGGGCGCTTGTTGCTCGCAAGTACGGGCCGTACTCTTCGGAACTGGGCATCATGAAGTGACCGAAGAGAGCAGATGAGCATGGCAGTGCCCGAACGGCTCACTCGACGTGGTGAGTCAGAGGTAGCACGATATGGGCGTTGCCGTACGGGTTCACAACTGCAGCGTGTCCGTAACCCCCATACCGGACACGGGGAGGTTTACCGATGATCGCCACCGAGCTCGCCATCCTGGCGGCCGAGCCAGCCGGCAGCATCAACACGGAAGGCATTGTCACCTTCTTCGCGAGCAACATCGCTCCGATCCTGCTCGCCGTCCTCGGCGTGATCTTCATCGGCCGAGCCAGCCGCGGTGAGATCTCGAAGGTGCTGACCAGCTCGGCGATCGCGATCGTGGGCCTGGCGTTCATCGCCGGCGCCGCGACGCTCTTCTTCGTCGGCGAGTCGATCATCAAGCTGATCTTCAACTGAGATGCGGCTCCGGACCGACGACGACATCTACCGGGCACGCCTTGTCTATCTGGGCCCGCCCGGATACACGCTGCCCGTCCACCTGCCGTATGCGCAGTACGGGATGTTCGTCGTGCTGGTGCCGCTCTTCATGTTCATCCACTACCTGATCACGCTCGACTTCGACCCGTTCCCGGCATGGGAGATCGCCCTCGCCATGGTCACCACGTCGTACGTGTTCCGCCACGTCGACCCGGACCGGCCGGCCCGGGTCGTCATTCGCACCGCGCTCACCGACTGGCGCCGCACGCGCGAGCCCGCCGTGGAGCAACGCGATCCAAGACTTGTCGCCACTCGCATCCGGGTTCGGGAGGAGTTGGTATGACCGGTTGGGCCGTCGTGCGTCTCAGTGGGGTTTCCGCATGACCGGAACTCCTCCGCACGGGCATCCCCGCGCGGATGCCTCGTCCACAGGCAGGCAGAGTAACGGTGTGCGTCCGGACAACTACTCCTCGCCTGAAGATTCCGAAGAGCTGGTGACCGCGCCCGGACACGGGGGCGTGGGGGTCTTCCAGGCGCCGCAGCCGGTCCGCCCGCGAGGCTCGGCGGTCGACACCACCATGGACATCGACTCGCCCTTCCTCGACCTGTTCGGCGGGACGGCCACTCCGGCGCGTACCCCCACTACCCGTCCGAGTGATCTTTACGCGAAACCGGCCGATCCTGATCCGGATCGTGGGTTCGGCTTCAACGACCGGCCGGCCGCCGCGCCGCCGGAGCCCGCCGAGGCCTCCCCCGGGCGGAACGGCGCGGCGCCCCAGCCCGCCGAGGCCCCGCCCAGCTGGAACGGCGCGGCGCCCCAGCCCACCGAGGCCCCGCCCAGCTGGAACGGCGCGGCGCCCCAGCCTGCCGAAGCCTCGCCCGGCTGGAACGGCGCGCCGTTCACCCGCGCGCCGGTGGGGCCCAAGGCCGACTTCTTCCCGGAGCCCCCGCCCGCATTCGCCGTCGCCCCGGCCCCCGAGGCCGACGCGCCCGTGGTCGACGAGGACGACTGGTCCGAGTTCGACGACTGGCCTCCCCGGTCGGCCGCGCCGGCATCACCGACACCGGCGCCCGCGTCGGCCCCTTCGCTGCGCACGGCACCGGCCGAGCCCGTCCCGCTGTGGCAGCAGGCCGCCTCCGCCCCTGCGCTCCCCGTGCCGGTGCCCGAGAAGGCTCCGGCCGAGCGCCGGGAGAAGGCGCCCGCCAAGCGCGAGAAGAGCAAAGCGGTCAAGCGCCGCGAGCCCAAACCGGCCAAGCCGGTCCCGCTGCGGCCGCAGAAACTCAAGTTCAGCGACCGCGACCCGGCCATGGAGCTGGCGATCAGCGAGATCGCCGGGCACCTGACCTTCACCCAGAGCACCGTGACGGCGTGGTACCACCTGCCCGAGGTGCGCTGGGCCTTCCGGCCCGACGCGGAGCGCGAGGCGCTGCTCAGCGCCATCTCCGAGCAGTACGCGGGGCTGGCCGGTTTCCGCCTGCACCTGCGCCGCACCACCCGGCCCTTCCCGGCCGACGAGTGGGCCCGCACGGTCGACTCGTTCACCGCCAAGCCGCTGCCCGACGTGCACGGCGCCACCTCGTGGTCCGACCACCTGGTCGCGGCGCAACGCCACCTGCTCTCGGTCAACCACGCCGAGGGGCAGACGTTCCTCGGGGTGACGTTCGCCCGGCGCTCCCTCGGCGACACCTTCTCCGAGCGCATCCTGCGGATGTTCGGCCGGGGCACCTCCGACGGCGAGCGGCGCAAGCTGGGCCGTACCGTCGAGCAGTTCGACGAGGTGCTGAACGCGTTCGGCATGCGCGGGCGGCGGGTCACCCCGCAGGAGCTGGAGTGGCTGCTCTACCGCTCGGTGGCGCTCTGCATGGCGCCGCCCGGGCTGCTCTCCCCGGTGTCCAACGGCCACTGGGAGACCGGTGACCTGCTCGCCCTCACCGAGCAGGTGGAGCGCTACCGGACTCCTTACGGCTCCACGGTGAAACTGGTCAACCGGATGTCCGGCGAGGAACGCCACGTCGCCGTGCTCTCCGTCGGCCGGATGGAACCGCTGGAGATCCCGGAGAAGCACGAGCCGTGGATGCACTTCCACGAGCGGCTGCCCTGGCCGATGGAACTCTCCTCGCGGATCGACATCCTCGGCTCCGGCAGCTCGTTCAAGAACCTCGAGCACCGGCTCCGGATGATCCGCTCGCAGCAGCTCGACTACGCGGAACACGGCATCGACGCCCCGCCGGAGCTGGAACGGCTCGCCAAGCGGGCGCTGGTGATCGGCGACGAGATGACCACCGGCCTGCCGGTCGAGTCGGCCCGCGCGCACGGCTGGCACCGGCTCGCGGTCGGCGGCGCCACCCGCGAGGAATGCCTGGAACGCGCCCGCCGGCTCATCCAGCTCTACTCGCGCGAGCTGCGCATCTCGCTGCAGCACCCCAAGGGCCAGGACCAGCTCGCCCGCGAGTTCATCCCCGGCGAGCCGATCGCCAACACCGGTTACGTACGCCGGATGCCGGTCAAGTTGCTCGCGGCGGCACTCCCCCAGGCTGCGTCCACGGTCGGTGACCGGCGCGGTGACCTGATCGGGCGGACCGCGGGCACCTGCCGCCGGCCGGTCTTCCTCGACCTGCACTTCCCGATGGAGGTGCGGGAACGCTCCGGCCTCGGCGTCTTCGTGGCCGAGCCCGGCGGTGGCAAGTCGACGCTGATGGGTGCCCTCGGCTATCTGAACGCGCGCCGCGGCGTCCAGGTGACCCTGCTCGACCCGTCCGGGCCGCTCGCCCGGCTGTGCCAGATGCCGGAACTGCGGCCGTACTCGCGGGTGCTGAACCTGACCGGCTCCGAGCAGGGGACGCTGGCGCCGTACGCGCTGATCCCGACACCGGTGCGCTCCGAGTTCCCGACCGGCCCGGCCGGCGACCGCGAGTTCGAGATCGCCGTCTCCAACGCCCGCGCCGAACGCCGCATGCTGGTCCAGGACATCTGCTCGATGCTGGTGCCGCCGCAGGTCGCCAAGGAGGCGTCCACCGCCACGCTGCTGCGGCACGCGGTCCGGCAGGTGCCGGCCGAGGAGACCTCGACCCTCGACGACGTCGTCCGTACGCTCCAGGGGCTGGACGACGACGAGGGCAAGGAACTCGCGAACCTGCTCCTCGACACCGCCGAGATGCCGCTGGCGCTACTCTTCTTCGGGCACCCGCCGCAGCACCTGCTCGGCGCGGACGCCGCGCTCACCGTGATCACCATGGCCGGCCTGCGCCTGCCCGACCTGAAGATCGAGCGGGAGTACTGGTCGGCCGAGGAATCCCTCGCCCTGCCGATGCTGCACACCGCGCACCGGCTGGCGGTCCGCCGCTGCTACGGCGGCTCGATGTCGTCGCGCAAGATGGTCGGCCTCGACGAGGCCCACTTCATGGAAGGCTGGCGGTCCGGCCGCTCGTTCCTGGTCCGGCTCGCCCGCGACTCCCGGAAATGGAACCTCGCCGCGCTGGTCGCCTCGCAGAACCCGCGCGACATCCTCGGCCTCGACGTGCAGAACCTGGTCTCGACCGTCTTCGTCGGCCGCATCGCCGAGGACCAGGAGATCGCCTCCGAGGCGCTGCGGCTCCTGCGGGTGCCGGTCCACGACGGCTACGAGGCGACCCTCGCCTCCCTCTCCCAGGTCGACACGTCCTCGCAGCACCGCCTCGGCTTCCGCGAATTCGTGATGCGCGACGTCGACGGGCGGGTGCAGAAGGTCCGAGTCGACGTGTCGTATGTCGAAGGCCTGCTCGAACACCTGGACACGACACCGGGCACGCCACCGCCGGCGGTAATTCCCCTCCCGTCCGACCTGGAGGTCTGAGATGCTGCGGCGCGGTTTGGCGCTGATCACGACGATGGCCATCGTCGTAGTGGCATCGATCGCCTGGGCGGTGGCCGCCCCGTCATCCGCCTCCGCGGCGCCGCCGGTGAAGGCCCCGAACGGTGCCTGCAGCGTGGAGGAATGGCAGCAGGACATCCAGGGCTGCGTGAAGCGGCTGGCAGAGGTGGGCAGCACCCGCGCGCAGTGCTTGAATCCGCCTACTCCGAACACCCCGGACTCCGGGCTCGCAGGCTGGTTCGCCGAGCGGCCGGCCTCCTCGACCAGCAGTAGCTTCCCCGGCCTCTACAGTGACTACGGGTACGCCGGCTACAGCTATACGACCTACGATCTCGACGGAGGATGCGCCTCCACCATTGTCGAGGCCGATAGCAAGATCGAAAACACGATCGCCAACGGCGAGTTCATGATTGCGACCGCAGTCATCGGCGCCTCCAACGCCCTCCGCGAACGCGCATGGAACCCGGAAACGCTCTGGGGTTGGGCCGATCCGTTGGTCGACCAGGCCACGAAGGCCGTCTACCAGAAGGTCTTCACGGTTTTCGGCGTAGTGACCCTCGCGGTGATCGGCATCTACCTTCTGTGGCGTTCTCGGCAGGCCGAGTTGGGGATCGCCACCACCACGGCAGGATGGGCCATCCTGATCATGGTGGTCGTCACCGCGATTGCATCGTGGCCGGTGCGCTCCGCCAACATCGCTGATCAAACGCTCATCGGCACCCTCGGAGTCGTGCACGACGCTGTCGGGCCTCGTCCC
Source organism: Actinoplanes sp. NPDC024001 (assembly GCF_040638955.1). NCBI lineage: Bacteria > Bacillati > Actinomycetota > Actinomycetes > Micromonosporales > Micromonosporaceae > Actinoplanes > Actinoplanes sp. NPDC024001. Next base: position 75,202 of record NZ_JBEZZB010000008.1, on the reverse strand, counting down.
GAGCAAGCCACTGTGCCCTGCGCTCTTGGGCCCGCCGCGTGCACCGACAACCGGCCGCCGGCCGTGCGGGCCAGCGATACAGCGACCGAAACCATGCTCTACCGGAATTGGCTTCGAGGTCTTCTCGGGTCCGCGGACAGTGAAACCGCCCAAAAATACGGTGAGGCGCTCTACAACGCTCGCTCCCTCAAATGGGAGGAAATCGAGAAGATTCGCACCAATCCCGCGACGCGCGACGCAACTCTGGACCGCAAGAAGGACCAGTGGATGCGCATCGCCGAGCAGATCAAGCAAGAAGATCCCGAGGCATACGAATACCTCCAGGGGATCAACGGCATGGAACGTGTCGGCGCCGGCTTTATCGCCATGCTGGCCGCGTTCATGTTCGCGATGTTCGACATCACCGCGTCTCTCCTAGTCCTCCTCGGGTTCTTGATCTTCCGCTGGGCCGTTATCGCGGCGCCCATTCTCGGAACGATAGGGCTTCTTCGCCCAGCCAGTTCCGGCATTCGGCGCCTGGGCAATGCGGTGGTCGCCGCAGTGTTCAACATCGCCATCTTCGGCACAGGCGCGGCTATCTATCTCTTCGCTGTTGATCTGATCATGAATACGGCAAGTCTCGCCGGCTGGCTGCAAGTTGTGCTCGTGTGGCTCTGCGGTGTCGTCGGCTGGCTCCTGCTCCGCCCCTATCGCCGGATCACACAACTCGGCGGCAAGGACAGCGCGGCCGCGATCGCGTCGGCGGGCTCGTGGCACCGTCGTTTCTTCCGGGACATGCGCGAGGCCGCCAAGCTGGACGTCGCTGACGGGGGCGGCACCCGAGAGCCCACGTTCGGCAAGGACGGCCGAACCGTCTATGTCGAACAGCGCAATCTCCGTCCCGAGGCTCGCCTCGAGGATCCGTCGCATTCGGCAGCTACACGCGCCGAGACGACTGGCGAAGGCGGTTCCACCTCTGTCCTGTCGCGTCCGGACGGCAACGAGTCCACGCATGAAAAGGCCGCGGTCGCCGCCGCCGAGCCGCGCAGTCTGACGAGTTCGGCAAAGTCACGAGCCACGTCCGATTGGACTGAGCCTGACGTGGCCGAGCGTCCCGCTTCGTTTGCCATCTACCGGCCGGAGACCGGCTCCACGACGCAGGAGCCGGCCACTCCGCGGGTGCGTTCCGAGGCCAGGTGAGCAGAGTTTGGCGGGGTTCATCGAGCGCGGCCTCACCGGGATCTTCCGGTCCCGGTGGGGCGTCGCATTCGTGCTCGTCGGCATAGTTCTAGCGGTTGTCGGCGTCGGACGCCTATTCTCCGATGGATCGGCCGCTGACTACGTGGGCGGCAACAGCGCCGCACCTGCGATCAGCGTGAATCCGCTGGAGGACGACAGCGTCGTATCGCCAGAACCGCCACCAACCCCGAAGACCAGTCCCGGACGGGCGCAGCCGGAGGCAGTCGCATATGCGTTTGCCTCGGCATGGGTGGATCACACCGACACAACCACGAAAAAGTGGCGTGAACGGCTTTTACCGAATGCCACAAAGAGCCTCGCTGAGCAGCTTCGCGGAGTTGACCCGGCCGGGGTGCCGGCCGAGAGAGTGATCGGTCGCCCCAGCCTCGTGGCGGTCAACGAGTCGATGGTCAACGCAATCGTCACTACAGAATCCGGCAAACTTAGCCTCCGGCTCGTGTCACCGGAAGGGAACTGGCTGGTCGACGGCATCGACTGGGAGCCGGCGTGAGAGTCCCACGGCCGCGTAGGGTCGTCCTCCTGATCGCCTTGGTCGTAACGCTCGTGCTGCTCTGTTGCGGAGGAAGCGTGACAGTTCTGCTGCTCGGTGGTGTCAACGACGACAAGCAGAACAACTTGAACGCAGCATTGGGCTGCGGCAAAGGCGGTCCGGTCGATCCCGACTCCAAGCTCCCGCGGATCCGGCCCTACGGTGCTGAGCAGGTCCGCAACGCAGCCATCATCATCAACGTCGGCTCGGAGTTGCAGCTGCCGCCGCGCGCATGGGTGATCGCGGTAGCGACCGCGATGCAGGAATCCCGCCTCGTGAACCTCGGCCACCTCGGCGCCCGCAACGACCACGACTCGCTCGGACTCTTCCAGCAGCGGCCCAGTTCCGGGTGGGGCACACCGGAGCAGGTACGAGATCCGGTCTATGCGAGTACCAAGTTCTACACAAAGCTCCAGACGATCGAGGGCTGGCAGACCATGCCGCTGACCCAGGCCGCCCAGGCCGTACAGATCAGCGCCTACCCGGATGCCTACGCCAAGCACGAGCCTCTGGCGACGCAGATCGTCAACCTTCTGGCTGACGGCGCCGCCAACGCGGTGGGCGATTCGGTAAACCTTGTGTGCGCCGCGGCCGGGCAAACAGCTGCATCCGGCTGGACGATCCCGCTACGCGCCGGTGTCGGCTCCGGCTTCCGAACCTCCGAGCGTCCCAACCACCACGGTGTCGATCTCAGTATCGGCAAGTACACCCCGATCGCGGCTGCCGCAAGCGGCGTAGTTTCGCTGGTGAAATGCGACGAGGACTTCAACGGCAACAAGAGCTGCAATGTGGATGGTTATCCCGGCAAAGGCGGCTGCGGCTGGATGGTGGAAATCTTGCACGCCGGCAACGTGATGACACGGTACTGTCACCTGGTGCAACGACCCTTCGTCCGGGAAAACCAACAGGTGGCCGCCGGCGACGTCATTGGACGAGTGGGATCGAGCGGCAACTCGTCCGGCCCTCATCTGCACTTCGAGGTGCACATGAACAACGACCGGTCCAGTGCGGGTGCGGTCGATCCGGTGCAGTTCATGCGACAGCAGGGCGCTCCTCTGGGCGGCGAGGGATGAGTCGAGAGTCCTCGTCGAATTCGTCGTCTCACCACCAGAACTGGATCTCGGAAGCGCCTCGCCCGATAGTTCCCACACCGGCGACCATGGGCGGCAACCTACGAGGACGCCGTGTGGTGATCGGCCTTCCCGGGCACGGTTGGCGTGGCGACTGCCGAGCGGACGAAAAGGTGGTCCAAGGAAGTCGTACCTACGTGCCGGTGATTCCCGAGTCTGAGTGGTACCGCGCCGAAGCCGAGCAGGTGGAAGTGTTCGCGCCGCTCGTTCCCGTCGAGCGGGTCTGGGTCGAAGAGTTCGGGATGGCCGGCTTGACCCTCCAGGAAGATGACCGATCACGCCTCGTATCGTTGGACGAGCCGCCTCGCCGATCACCGACTCCGGCCTTGGACGCCGATCACCTGACCGGTCGCCGGGTCGTTGAGATCGAGGCTGACGGCACGGAACGACGCGACTTACGAGCGGTTACCGAAATCCACACCAGCGACGACGGCCACGTCTGTGTGCGGGTCTGCACGGAACTCGACTGGTATCGGTGGCAATGGACCGGCCGCTCACCACGCACCGCTGAGATACCCGCCGATCGCCTTTGGGCTGAGTGATCAGACCCGGGTCGCCCCACAAACGCGCCAACCGTCCTGGTCGACTATCGCGATCTGCCAGGAGCTGCTGTCCCGTCCTGCCTGACCGGTGATGGTCCGGGTCAGATCAACGTTCACCACGCCGGTGGATCCCGTCGTCTGCACGTCGAGGCTGGACCAGGTGACCGCGATCCCGACGGAGAACTCCTTCTCACGGCTCACCGTGTCGTCACGGTACTGACGGAGTTGGGTGAGATCTCCGCCGGAGTCACATTGGTAGAGCTTCGCTTCCTCATCGTCCTTGGTGACAAGGTAGGCACCGAGGAAGTTGTCGACCACCGCGTCGGGCTCTGTGCGTTCGATTTTGGTGGCGTCGTCGTAGAGGGCTATGAAGAGGCTTACGCCGCCCAGGCAGAGTAGGGCCAGGGTGCCTGCGGTCAAGGCCAGGGCGAGCCGCGCGCGGCGGCTTTGCAGGCGGCCGCGAGGGCGGAAGGGCTTGGGGGGAACCGTGGCCTCGGTGTCCGGCTCGCGCGACTGCATGCCTACGACAGTAATCGTCCACACCGGCGTCACTCCGGCTGCGGCTGGTGGAACTCGGCGGCGGAGCCCCAAAAGGCGTTGATCTCCTCGATCACCGGGCGGACCGTGGCGGCCACCTCCGGAGGGAGCGGGTCGCCGTCGTCCCAGTGGAGGACGGCCGGGAGGTAGAAGACGTCGCCGTGGAGGCCGCGTTCGACGGGCAGGGTCATCACTCGGCCGGCGAGTTCGAACTGGACGGCGTCGCGGCCGTGGCTGCGCAGGATGGCTCCGGAGTCGTGCTGGGCTTCCTGGCTTCGCAGCTCGTGCACCGACACGTGGGCTCCACCTCGGGTCATACCGGATCGATCAGGTTGATGCTGGTGACTTTCGGGTTGTCCTGCAGGGCGGGCAGTTCGCGGTTGAGCCAGATGCTGCGGTGGCTGGGGGCGTGACTCCAGGCGGTGACCTCGCCCTCGGCGTTCTGCGCGTACCTCTCCGAAAGTCTGCCCCAGATCCTGTCGGCGTGCTCCTTGGTGACGGGCGAGCCGGCCTCGTACAGGGATCGGCTGTCGAAGACGCTGCCGCCGGTGGTCTGTTCCAGGGTGACCGTGGTGACGCCGTCGGTGTTCGCCTCGGCGAACGCGCGCATGCGCGTGCCGTCGTAGGCCGCGCCGGAGTAGAAGGTGGCGCCGTTGACCGGGCTGGTCACGTCGGCCCGCTCCACCTCGCGCATCAGCCGGTGGAACTCGGAGTTCTGGCCGAAGTGTTTCGCCAGCTGGCCGGCGCTCTGCGCGGCGGCCCGGCTGCCGGCGGTCTGCAGCAGGTCGGCCGCGCGGGTGAACATCTGCGCGACCTCGCCCTCCACCACCTGCAGGGACCGGTGGATGATCTCGCGGCAGGCGAGGCGGGAGGCGGCGACGAAGACCGGGATCTCGGCGAGGGTGGCCCCGGCCGTGACGAAGGCGGTGGCGACCGCCTGGCCGACCTGGAAGGTCAGGAGGGTGAGCTGGGCGATGAAGGCCGTCTTGAGGGCGACGGTCACACCGGCCATCGCGATCAGGCCGGCGCCGATCAGCTCGACGGCGGTGGCCGCGTCCTCCAGGTGGCGGCCGGGGCCGTCGGGGCCGGTCCACCACTGTTCGAAGGCTTCGACGGAGGCGCCTTCGTTCTCCATCCACACGCGGCGGGCGGCCGCGTCGGCTTCCGCGGCGTGGATGCGCAGCCGCGCGCCGTGCTCGATCCAGGCGCGGCCGTCGGCGTAGAGGCGGTCCTCGTCGGTCTGCGGCCAGGTGAGGCCGACCCAGCCGAGCGGCTCGGTGAGTTCGGCGGGCAGCTCGATGCTCATGTCCCCGGGCCGCCTTCACACGCGGCCGGGCCCGGGGGAACGAAGGCCGCCAGGGCGGCGGCCGACTCCGCGTCGGTGCCGGTGAGGGCTCGGGCCTGCACGGCCAGCGTGAGCGCGGCATCGCCGACCTGCTGCACATAGGAGCCGAGCGCGGTCAGGGCATGTCCCAGAACAGCCTGGTACGCGACCGCGAACGCGGTGCCGCTCTCGTCGTCGCCCCACGGGTTGCCCGGCCCGTGCACGGTGTTCTCCAGCAGCGCCACGTCGTCGGCCATCCGCTGGGCGATGCCGGCCAGGGCGCCACCGGCCGCGGCGACCGTTTGGGCGTCCAGGTGCAGCCGTACGCTCACCATCGCCGGTCCGCCCGCCGCGTCAGGTCGTACAGGGCGAGGGAGATCTCCGCGAACCTGCGGTCAGCGGCCTGGATGACCTCGGTGGTGTCCTGCGGCGCAGCGGCGGCGTAGCCCGCCGCAGCCGCGGTCGCCTGCTCGCGCACCTGGTCGTGGGCGAGGGTGAAGGCGCTGATGAGCGCGTCCCGGAACTCGTCGGCGGGCATGGACATCGCCTGTGGGTCGACGTCCAGGTCCCAGAGGCGGCCGTCACCGTCGAGCTCGACCCGGATCCGTCCGCCGGCCGTCTCGGCCACTCCCCAGACTTCCATCTCGGCCTCCCATCGATGGCGAATACACCGGATGCACGCTCCGGGTTCAAAGCAACACGGTGAGGCGCGAAAGGGACGCAACGCGGCGGCCGGGCGGGTCTGGGATAGGTTTTATCCGCGGACAGGAGGTGGTGGCAGTGGCGGATTCGACTCTGCGGGTCCGGCAGGCCGCTGCTTTGCACCGGCAGGCGGCGGCGACGGTGGACGCGGCCGCTGCCGCGCTGGAGGCCTATGCCCCGGCCGTCGTCGACCCCCGGGAGCAGCATCGGCTTGCCGAGCGGTTGCGGTTGGCGGCTGACCGGCTGGCGCCGGGATGGCTCGGCGCCACGTTGGACGCTCTGGCGCCCACGGCGCCGCTGGGTGGTGCCGGCACGCCGCAGTTCGTCCGGCTCGGGGTCGCCCAGCCGTTGGACGACGTCCGTTTTCCAGCCGTCGTGCCGCTGCTCGGCACGGGTCATCTGACCGTCGACGCGACCGCCACCGATCCGCGCGTGTTCGGCTTGCTGCGGTGCCTGCTGCTGCGCCTGTTCGCGGCGACGCCGGCCGGTTCGCTGCTGGTGCGCACCGTCGACGGGGTCGGCGGTGGCGGGGTGTTCGCGCCGTTCGAGGAGCTGGCCGACGCCGGGCTGATGGCGCCGCCGGCGACCGACCGGCAGGGCCTGCGGGACGTGCTCTCCGAGGCGGAGAAATGGCTGCGGCCGGTGCGTGGCGGCGCCACCCGGCGCAGCCGGCGCGACCGGATGATGCTGGTGGTGATCGCCAGCCTGCCGGAGCTCACCGAGGGCGAGGAGCTGCGCCGGATCGCGGCGCTCGCGCAGCAGGGGCCGGACTCCGGGCTGCACCTGATCGTGGCCGGCTGGCCGCCTCCGCCGCTGACCGCGGAGACCACCCAGGCACCGCTGCCCCGGACCACCGCGATCTCGGTGCGGAACCCGTTCGCGATCATCGGGGATCCGCCGGGCGGCACGTTCGGCTCCACGCCCGAGGCGCTGTGGTTGAACGCCCCGGTGTTCCTGGACGAGGACCCGCCACCGCACCTGATCGACGCGGTCTGTCACGAGCTGGCGGCGGACACCGCCGAGGCGTCCCGGGTCACCCTCGCCGACCTGCTGCCGGAGCCCAACGAGGAGCTGTGGGGCGGTGACGCGGCGACCGGGGTGGAGACCGTGGTCGGCCATCACGGTGACGTTCCGCTGGTGCTGCGGTTCAACGATCTGACCCCGCACTGGATGGTCGGCGGCCGGTCCGGCGCCGGCAAGACCGCCTTCCTGATCAACGTGCTGTACGGGCTGGGCGCCCGCTACGGCCCCGACCAGCTCGCCCTCTACCTGCTGGACTTCAAGGAGGGCGTGTCCTTCGCCGAGTTCGTGCCGACCCAGCGTGACCGCACCTGGCTGCCGCACGCCCGCGCCGTCGGTGTCGAGTCCGACCGGGAGTACGGCCTGGCCGTCCTGCGCGAGCTGGACGCCGAGATGGGCCGCCGCTCGATGGCCTACAAGCGGGCCGGCGTGTCGCGGTTCGCGGATCTGCGGGCGGTCGTCGCCGAGGAGGGCCGGGGCACGCCGCTGCCGCGGATCCTCTGCGTGATCGACGAGTTCCAGGTGCTGCTGGCCGGCAACGACCCGATGGCCGTCGAGGCGGTGGCCCTGCTGGAGTCGCTCGCCCGCAAGGGCCGGTCGTACGGCATCCACCTGGTCCTGGCCAGCCAGACGGTGCTCGGCGTGGAGGCGCTCTACGCCAAGCGGGACTCGATCTTCGGCCAGTTCCCGGTGCGGATCGCGCTGCCGGGCGGCGGTGACGTGCTGGAGCCGACGAACGACGCGGCGGCCGGCCTGCCGATGGGCAGCGCGGTGGTGAACACGGCCGGCGGTCTGGGCGGCCCGCGCGGCGCCACCCGCGGTCACGAGCGGGTGGTGCGCTTCCCCGACCCGCACTCCGACCAGCCGCTGCTCAGCGACCTGCGGCACCGGCTGTGGGGTGCCCGCGACCCGGAGGCGCAGCCGCCGCGGGTCTTCGCCGGCTACGCCCAGCAGCACCTCGCCGACGACCCCACCTACCGGTCGGCGCTCGCCGGCCGGGTGGGCCGGCCGGCCGCCCTGGTGGGCCGCGTGATCGACGTGAACTTGTCGACCGCCACCTTCCCCCTGGACTCCTCACCCGGACGGCACCTGGCGATCCTGGGCTCGCAGTCGACCGGCACCGAGGTGCTGGACGCGGCGGCCCGCAGCGTCGCCGCCTTCCACGCGCCGCGGACCGCCCGGATCGTGATCGCGTCGCTGGTCGCCGAGGGCGACGAGACGGCGCAGGCGCTGGCCGCCGAGCTCAGCCACCGGCAGGAGGTGGTGGTCGTCGACGCCGCCGGGCTCGCCGCGGAACTGGACCCGGACCGTCCCGGATACCGGGTGGTGTTCGGGATGGACGCGGCGCCACCGGGCAGCCTGACCGGTCTGCGGCAGCTGCTGCGGACCGGGCCGAGCCGCGGGGCGCATCTGCTGTCCTGGTGGCGCGGGGTGCGGCGGTTCGGCGAGGAGACCGGCGGCAGCATGGGCCGTGAGGACGTGGCCGGCCTGCTCTTCCTCAACGTGCCGCAGACGGACGTGACGCTGATGCTGGGCCGCGCGGTGGACTGGCATCCCCGGGCGAACCGGGCGCTGCTGCACGACCGGCACGCCGACCGCACGGTGACCGTGGTTCCGTTCCTCCAGCCAGAGGGTGACGATCAGTGACCGAGCAGGCGGAGCAGCGCGGCGTCGTTCCGGCTCAGGCGGGGCCGCCGGCCGACCCGTGGGCGGAATATCTCGCCGCGGCGCAGCAGCTGGACGCGCAGCGCCGGGCGGCCAGCTCGGCGGCGGGCGAGCACGCCGCGACGGTCACGGCGGCACGACAGGAGCTTTCCGCCGTACGGGCTCGGTTGGCCCCGCAACGAGCCCGGCTGGTGCGTGACTTCGGCGTACCGGAGCTCGAACTGACACCGCAACCGGCTGACCAGGCCGCGGCGATGGAGCGGGTGGCCGGCGGCCCCGCCGCCGTGCTGACGGCGCTGCGCGACGCCCGGGCCACCGCGGACGCCGCGGACAACGCTTTCGTCGGCCCGGCGCCGCTCGGGCCGAACCGTCCCTGGCTGCGCAACCTGCTGATCTACGGGCCGTTCGCGGCCGTGGTGCTGCTGGTGCAGATCGTGCTGTTCCTGGTGGCCGGTTCCCCGCCGGACTACGCCCTGCTCTGCGGGCTGAGCATGCCGCTGCTGGCGTTCGGGATGGGCTGGGCCACGATCGGGTTCGTCTACGGCGACGAGGGGCGCAAGGTCGACCGCACCCCGCTCGTCGGTGTGATCGTCTGTCTGGTCCCGGTGCTGCTGACCTGCATGATCCGCGGGTTGGAAGCGATCTTCAACTGAGGCTGAGGGAGGCCACGATGGCGAACGTGGAAGAGGTCAAGGCCAACGTGGCGGCGTCGGTGGACGGCGCTCAGCGGGCGGTGGCCGGCATCCAGGCGGTCTCGGATCAGCTGGATCAGGCGCTGGTGCTGCTGCGGATGACCGCGATCGGGTCGTTCCATCCGGCTGCGGCGGCCGCCATCGCGAGCCTTGAGCAGGCCCGCGAGCGGATGGACGAGGCGACGCAGCTGACCCGGGCGGCGATGGACTCGGCGAACATGTACCGCAGCCTCATCTAGAACGATCGGGCGGCCGGCGCCGCGCGGGCCAGTGGGTCAGGCTTACCGGGCGTTGATCAGGGCCATCGCTTCGGCGCGGACCTTGCCGTCGGTCTGGAAACCGCCGCGCACCGCGCTGGTGACGGTGCGGGCGCCGGCCTTGCGGATGCCACGCATCTCCATGCAGAGGTGCTCGCACTCCAGGACCACGATGGCGCCGCGGGCGCCGAGCTGCTCCATCAGCAGGTCGGCGATCTGCGAGGTGAGGCGCTCCTGCACCTGCGGCCGGCGGGCGAAAACCTCGACGAGCCGGGCCAGTTTCGACAGGCCGGTGATGCGCCCGTCGGTGCCGGGGATGTAGCCGATGTGCGCGACACCCTTGAACGGCAGCAGGTGGTGCTCGCACATGCTCTGCAGCTCGATGTCGCGGACCAGGACGAGTTCCTCGTGGTCCGCCTCGAACGTGGTGGTGAGCACGGTCGCCGGGTCGACTCGCAGGCCGGCGAAGAGTTCCGCGTAGGCCCGGGCGACCCGGGCCGGGGTGCGCTGGAGACCGTCACGATCCGGGTCCTCACCGATCGCGATGAGGATCTCCCGGATCGCTTTCTCGATCCGCCCGAGGTCGACGGCCTGCTCCACCGGGGTTCCGGTGAGCTTGCCGTCGACCAGCCGGGCGGCGAGATAGTCGAGCTCGTCTTGCGTAGTAATTAGTTGCTGCCTTCCGCGCCGTTGGCGTTCGGGTTCGGCCCGACGGCGATCTGCCCGTCCGCCTCCGCCTGCGCCTTGAGCTTCTCCCGCTCGGCGGGGGTGAGCACCGGCGGCGCCTCCGACGGCAGCCGCTTGCCGAAGCCGTTGAAGGGCGACATCGGCGGGCGCTTCTGCACCCGGGCGCAGATCCGGTTCATGTCTTCCTGAGTGATGGTTTCCTTCTCCATCAACTCAAGCACCATGTTGTCGAGGACGTCGCGGTATTCGACGAGGATTTCCCACGCTTCGTCGTGGGCGAGCTCGATCAGCGCGCGCACCTCGCCGTCGATGTCGGCGGCGACCGCGTCCGAGTAAGCCTTCTCGTGGCCCATGCTGCGGCCCATGAACGGCTCGTCACCGGTGGTGCCGTACTTCACGGCGCCCAGCTTGGAACTCATGCCGTACTGAGTGACCATGGCCTTGGCCAGGCCGGTGGCCTTCTCGATGTCGTTGCCGGCGCCGGTGGTGGGCTCGTGGAAGACGAGCTCCTCGGCGGCCCGGCCACCCAGCGCGTACGCCAGGGTGTCGATCATCTCGGCGCGGGTCTGCGTGTACTTGTCCTCGGTCGGCAGCACCAGCGTGTGGCCCAGCGAGCGGCCGCGCGGCAGGATCGTCACCTTGTGCACCGGGGCGGAGTGCGGCAGCGCGTAGGCCACCAGCGCGTGCCCACCCTCGTGGTACGCGGTGATCTTCTTTTCCTTGTCGCTCATCGCCCGGGTGCGCCGCTCGGGGCCGGCGATGACCCGGTCGATCGCCTCTTCGAGGAACTCGTTGGAGATCGCCCGCTTCTCGTTCCGGGCGGTCAGCAGCGCGGCCTCGTTGATGACGTTGGCCAGGTCGGCGCCGGAGAAACCGGGCGTCCGGCGGGCCACCGAGTCGAGGTCGACGTCGGGCGTGAACGGCTTGCCCTTGGCGTGCACCCGCAGGATCGCCTTGCGGCCCTCCATGTCGGGGTTGTCCACCGGGATCTGCCGGTCGAAACGGCCGGGACGCAGCAGCGCCGGGTCGAGGATGTCGGGCCGGTTGGTGGCCGCGATCAGGATGACCCCGCCCTTGGTGTCGAAGCCGTCCATCTCGACGAGCAGCTGGTTGAGCGTCTGCTCGCGCTCGTCGTGGCCGCCGCCCATGCCGGCGCCACGGTGCCGGCCGACGGCGTCGATCTCGTCGACGAAGACGATCGCCGGAGCGTTCGACTTGGCCTGCTCGAACAGGTCACGGACCCGGCTGGCGCCGACACCGACGAACATCTCGACGAAGTCGGAACCGGAGATGGAGTAGAACGGCACCCCGGCCTCGCCGGCGACGGCGCGGGCCAGCAGCGTCTTACCGGTACCCGGGCTGCCGAAGAGCAGCACGCCCTTCGGGATCTTCGCGCCGAGTGCCTGGTACTTCGCCGGGTTCTGCAGGAAGTCCTTGATCTCGTGCAGCTCCTGCACGGCCTCGTCGGCACCCGCCACGTCGGCGAAGGTGGTCTTCGGCGTGTCCTTGGTGATCATCTTCGCCTTGGACTTGCCGAAGTTCAGCACCCGGGAGCCGCCACCCTGCATCTGCGACATGAACAGCAGCAGCAGAACCACGAGGATCGCGATCGGCAGCAGGTTGATCAGCAGGCTGAGGAGGATGTTGTCGCCGGAGACCGTGGCGTTGACCGTGCCGCTGATCCGGCCGGCCGCCTTGGCCTCGTTGACCTCGTTCCAAATCTCGTCGCCGACCTCGTACGGGTACTGGGTCTCGATCTTGTCGGTCGACTTGCCGTTGAACCGTTCCTGATTAGCCAGATCGATCTGGAGCGTCTGCTCCTTGTCCTTCTGGACGACCTTCTCGATGCCGGGCTGGTTCAGGCGCTCAAGGGCGACCGAAGTGTCTACCCGCTGGTAGCTGGGACCACTGGTGAAGAAAGAGCTCAGCGCGACTACGCCGATGATCACTAGAATGATCCAGACCACCGGGCGGCGGAAGAAACGCGTACGTTCCATACTGTTGTCGGGCGCCAAGCGCCCGGACCCTCCTGATCGGCGTCCTGGTCAACCTCAACGTCGCCGCGCACCCGCGGCCCCGCAGGCGCTTGTGACGACTACGCCATTGGTCACTCGACCGTACACCGTAGGTGCCGTTTGCGAACCCGTGAGGCAGTAGGGCGAACCCCCCGTACCCGGCGGTAAGTCAGGGCGGTTCATGTGCAAAACCGCCCATAACGACCAATACTGAGAACACGCTGAGAAAGCGGTTCAGCTACGGGCGTACACCTCAGGCTTGAGAACCCCGACGTACGGCAACTCCCGGTAACGCTCCGCGAAGTCCAGACCGTAACCGACCACGAACTCGTTCGGGATGTCGAAGCCGACGTAACGCACCGGGACCTGCACCTTCACCGCATCCGGCTTACGGAACAGCGCGACCACCTCGACGCTCGCCGGGGACCGCGACTCCAGGTACTTCATCAGCCAGGACAGGGTCAGACCGGAGTCCACGATGTCCTCGACCACCAGCACGTGCCGGCCGGTGATGTCGCGGTCCAGGTCCTTGAGGATGCGGACCACGCCCGAGGTGGTGGTGCCCTGCCCGTACGAGGACACGGCCATGAACTCCATCTCGGTGGACGGACCGTGCCGCCCGAGCGCCCGGGCGAAATCGGCCATGAACATGACCGCGCCCTTCAGCACGCAGACCAGCAGAATCCCGTCAGCGGCATCGGTGTGGTCCGCGGAGACCTGCTTGGCAAGTTCGTCGATCTTGTCCCGGATCTGTTGCTCCGAGATGATCACGTGGTCGATGTCGGCGTCGTACCAAGAGCCATCAGCCATGGGGATAAGCCTGCCCCATCGAGGTTACGGATGGTCGAACGGGGCCGGATTCCGGTCAGCAAGCTCACTTGCTATATGCCGGAACCACCCGAACGAGGTCGCCCGAGCGGCGTGCCACACCGATTCCGCCGGGCAGATGCACCGGACCCTGGCCGTGCCAGCCGGTCACCAGCGCGTCCAGCGACGTCACGTGCCGGTAGCCCAGCGCACCGCCCGGCGCGCCCAGCTCCCGGGCCCAGCGATGCAGCACCCGGCCGCGGATCGCCGGCATCAGCCCGGCGAGAACGGACACGGTGAGCCCGGCGGAGGAGCGAGCCGTCTCCAGCGCCGCATCCGCGAGAGCGTCCAGCGCGGCGGTGTCCTCGGCCAGCAGGGTCGCGGTGCGGGCCAGGTTGTCCAGCACGGCCGGGCCGAGCGCGTCGACCAGGGCGGGCAGGACCGAGGCGCGGACGCGGGACCGCGCGTACGCCGGGTCGGTGTTGTGCGGGTCCTCCCAGGGCGCCAGACCGAGCGCGGCGCACGCCTTGCGGGTCTCCGCCCGGGAGACGTCGAGCAGCGGCCGGCGGAACACCCCGCGGCTGGCCGGCATCCCGGCGAGCCCGCGCGGCCCGGCGCCCCGGGCCAGCGCCAGCAGCACCGTCTCGGCCTGGTCGTCGCGGGTGTGCCCGAGCAGCACCGCGGCCGCTCCCAGCTCGGCGGCGGCGGTGCTCAACGCCGCATAACGCGCGGTGCGGGCCGCGGCCTCGGGCCCGCCGGGCAGGCCGGCCACCGAAACCGTCTCGATCCGCACCGGGTCGAAACCGGCGTCCCGGGCCCAGGCGGCCACCGACCGCGCCCGCCGGTCGGAACCCTCCTGCAGGCCGTGATCCACGGTGATCAGGCCGACCCGGCCCCGGCTCACGAACTGGGCGGCCGACGCCAGCGCCAGCGAGTCCGCGCCGCCCGAGCAGGCGATCAGCACCAGCCCGTCGGGAGGCAGCGCACCGCGCACCGCGGCCCGCACCGCCGCCACCGGCGGCGGGATCCGGGCCATCAGCCGTGAACCCGGGCGACCCACGCGTCCGGGTCGCCCAGCTCCTCCAACCGGGGCAGAGACAGCGGCGACGTGAAGATCTTGTTGAAGCCGGTCATCCCGACCCGCTCCACGACGCCGTGCACGAACTTGCGGCCCTCCGCGTACTGCCGCATCTTGACCTCGACGCCGAGCAGGCGGCGGATCGCCTTCTCCAGCGGGTTGCCGCTCTCGCGGCGGCGGTTGAACTTGGAACGGATCGACTCCACCGTGGGGATCACCTCGGGGCCGACCCCGTCCATCACGAACTCGGCGTGCCCCTCCAGCAGGGTCATCAGCGCGGTCAGGCGGTCCAGCACGGCTTTCTGCCCGGGGGTCTGCACGATGTCCAGCACCGAGAGCCGGCTCTCCGGGTCGCGCACCGCGTCGGAGAGCGTCGCCACTCCCCGGCGCAGCCGCTCCAGCAGGTGCTCGCCACCCTGCGAGGCGTCGACGAAAGCCTGCACCTCACCCAGGAAGTAGCCGCGCATCCAGGGCACCGCGGTGAACTGGGTCCGGTGCGTCACCTCGTGCAGGCAGACCCAGAGCCGGAAATCCCGGGAATCCGCGTTGATCTTGCGCTCGACCTCGACGATGTTCGGCGCGTTCAGCAGCAGCTGGCCGGGGTCGGCGGAAAACACCTCGTACTGCCCCAGGACGCGGCCGGACAGGTAGGCCAGGATCGTGCCGGCCTGCACGCCGGTCACCCGGGAGCCGATCGCCTCGGCGAGCGGGCCCGGCGGCTTGTCCCCGGAGAGCCGGCTGACCAGCGGGCCGATCACCTGCTGCAGACCGGCGATGTTCACCTTCGCCCAGTCGCGGCGGTCGACCACCCGCACCGGTGGCACCTCCACCTGTGGGGCCAGCCCCGTGTAGGCCGCCACGTGGCCGGCCGCCTCCTCGGTGAGCGCCCGCAGCTCGGACACCACCTGGGTGGCCTCCTCGAAGGAGACCGCGGGGCCGGATTTGGAGAGGGCGCCCGCGGTGGCGGCGGCCAGATCCCAGTCAACGAACTGCGCCATGCAGCCCACCGTACCCGCGCGGCTCCACACCGCACTCAGGTGAAACCCCCAGGTTCAGCAGCCGCACTGCACCAGCCGGGCCGCCACCCTGTCCAGCGCCGAGCGTGCGGTCAGCGCGTTCGCCCCGCCCTTCGCCATGATTGCGAAGGCCAGCACCCGGCCGTCCTTGGTGATCAGGACACCGGCCAGCGTGTTGACGCCGCTCAGCGACCCGGTCTTGGCCCGCACGATGCCCTGCGCGCTCTGGTTGGGGCTGGGTGTGACGAACCGGGTCCGCATCGTCCCGGACCAGCCCGCCACGGGCAGGCCGTTGAACATGTTGCTCAGCGCGGCCTGCTCGCCGCCGGCCGCCAGCGACAGCGTCTGCACCAGCAGGTCGGGGCTGATGGCGTTGCGGTTGGACAGGCCGCTGGCGTCGTACAGTGTCGCCTCGGCAGCAGGCAGGCCCAGCTCGCTCAACTTGGCCTTCATCGCCTCGGCCGCGCCGGCGAAGCTCGCCGGCTTGCCGGCGGCGAGCGCGACCTGGCGCCCGATCGCCTCGGCCAGCACGTTGTCGCTCTGCTGCAACATCCACTCGACCACCTGGACCAGCGGCGGCGACTCGACCTTGCCGAGCTCGGTGCCCGCGGCCGGCGCGCCGGCCGCCGCGGACGCCGGCGCCGCGGCCGCTTCCGGAGCCTTGCCCTTGGTCACCGCGGCCGCCGGGACGCCGATCATCTTGGCGAACGCCCGCCCCGCGCCCAGCGCCGGATCCGAGAACCGCGGATCCCCACCGAACTCGTTGTGCACCGGCTCCACCCGGCCACCGTTGATCATGAACGCCTGGATCCGGGACACCTGCCCGGCGCCGATGTCCCCCGCACCCCACCCGGTCGCCGTCTCCGGCCCGGTGAACAGCGAGGTGTCGATCACGAGCTTCGTCGGCTTCGTGGCGCCGAGCGCCTTCTTCACCTGTTTGGCCAGATCGTCCAGCCGGGCCGCGCCGGGGAACAGCTTGTTCGCGGTCGTGCCCAGCGACGCGTCACCCCCACCGATGATCACCACCTCGCCCGGGGCGCTGCCCGCGACCACGCGGGTCTCCAGCCGGTAGGCCGGCCCACGCGCCGCCAGCGCGGTCGCCGCGGTCAGCACCTTCGTCGTCGACGCGGGGGTGATCATGCGGTTGGCGTTGCGTTCGTAGAGCACGGTGTCGGACGCCACGTCCAGCACCGAGACGTTCACCGCGGTGCCGAGCGCGGCCGCGCTCACCAGCGGATCCAGCGCGGCCTTCACCGCCGCCGTGTCCGGCGTGACACCGTCGGCCTCGGCCGCGGCCAGCACCGGGGTCGGGCTGGGATCGGGCGTGGTCGGCGCCGGCGTGGGCGCGGTCGTCGGCGTGGCGCCGAGCCAATCATCGACCGGCCCGGGTCGCACGACGAGACCGACAGCCGCCACTGCCGCCAGCAGCGTCAGGGCTACCAGAGCAGAGACCCATTTCGTACGCGTTCTCGATGAGGACCGTGCCTCGCCGGGGCGGCCTTCGTCGCCGGTCCCGGCGTCAAGGCCGGCGCCGGGCTTAAGCACGTCGCCATCCGCCCGGGGCGCGGCGGCAGGCCAGGCGCCGGGTCGATGCACGTCACCATCCGGCTGCGGCCCGGCCGCAGCCCAAGCGCCGGGCTTGAGCGTGTCCCCGTCCGGCTGCGGCCCGGCCGGAGCGCGGCCGCCGTTTTGCGGCACGGCCGCAACCCCGGCTCGCCCAGCGGCTGGTTGCGGCATGCCCGATTGCGCGGCGCCTTGCGGCGCGGCACCCTGCGGCATGCCTGGTTGTGCGGCACCCTGCGGCACGCCTGCCATGCCGGTCCTTGCCTGCGGGCCACTGGTGGGCTCGGCCTGCCGGTGGAGGTCAGCGCCCCACGGGGACGCGCCGCCGGCAACCCCGCTCGGGCCCGTGCCGAGCGCGGTGGTTGGCGGGACCGACGCCCGCCCCGCGCCGCCGGCCGGGCCGGTGCCGCTCGCCGGATGGGCGGTCGCCGGGCGAGTGCCGCCGTCAGGATCCCCAGCGCCGGCCGAGCCCAGGGCGACGGTCCGCTCGCCCACCGGCTCGCGTGCCGGCACGTTGAGCGCTTGAGTCTCGTCGGCTGGTGCGCTGGGCTCCGGAGCCGGCCCTTGCGCCCGATTCTGCGGTGTCCCGGGGATGGCCGGGCGCCCGCCCGCGCCACCGGCCGCCTGCGGTCCGCCCGACGTGCCCGGTTTCGGCACGGGGTTGCCCAGGCGATCCAGAGCCTGCGTCTGGTCGCTCGCCGCAGTGTTGGCTGCCCCGGACTCCCAGCCCTGACCACCGACCGGACGAGATGCCTGCCCCTGCTCGCCGGCGGCGCCGGGCCCGCGATCCTGCGCTTGCGCTCTCGCTGCGCCAGCGCCTGGAGCCTGCTCCGGCCGCTCAGGGGGCACCGATGAGGCCTGCCCCGGCGTGCGGTTCCCCGCCGAGCCGGCGGCCCGAGGGTTGCCGGCCGGCGGTGCGCTCCACGGGCCGACCGGGTGAGGCCCGCTCGGCGGGTACTCGCTCGCGCCCGGCTGCGTCGTTGGCTGAGGTGACCCGGGCGCCGTGTCAGTCGGCCGCTCACCTCTCGCCGGCTCCCCGGCACGGCCCGGCTCTGCAGACGCCACAGCGGGCTGTCCCGCAGCGCGGCCCGTGGGCGGCGTGACAACCGCCCGGCCCGGCGCTGACGCCTGCGGAGCCGAGACAGCCGCCCGGCCCGGAGCCGAAGCCTGCGGAGCCGAAACAGCCGCCCGACCGGTGCCGGCGTCTGCGGTGGGCGTGGGCACGAAGGACCGCGGCATGGTCGGAGCTTCCGGCCCGGGCTCAGCGCTGCGCGGCCCCGGCACGGCCGCCTGCCCAGGCGTGCCTTGAGCAGGGCCGTTGCCCGCCGGAGCCGGCCGTCCCGAATCGGCAGTGCGCCCAGGTTCGCCGCCGCCCGAAGACTGCGAGCCGGAGACCGAAGCCTGCCCGGCGGCCGGATACTGCCCACGCTGCTCGGCGTTCTCTCGCGCCGCGGCCGGCGGGGGCGTGTGCCCAGCAGGCCCACCGGCCCGAGCGGCGCCAGGGTCTGAGAACTGCCAAGTCATCGGCTGCCCGCCGGGACCAGCCGCCTGACTCTCGGCGCTGGTGGGGCGGGGACCTCCGGTGGGGCCTGCGAGGTCGGTCACTCGCGGTCCAGCATGTGGGACGCTGGCCGATCCGGTGGCCTGGGGCTGCGATGGCCGAACGCTCGGAGGCGGCATGCCCGGCGGCGGCACCGCGGCGCGACCCGGTTGCGGTGGCGCTTCCTCCTGCTGCCACGGGAACGGCTGGCGCTCGGCCGGCGGCTGGGCGCTGACCTGCTGATCTCCGCGCCCAGGGACGGCAGCGCGGCCCGGAAGATGCGGCTGTGACGAGGGCACACCGCTGGGGCCCGACGACCGACTAGCGTCATCAGGCCCGTTTTGCGAACCCGACACGCCGGTATTGTCCGGACCGTTATGTGAATCTTGCCTCGTCACACGCCCCTCCTCGCCCGTGGCGTCAGACTTAGGGGAGACTAGCGACATCCGGCACACCGTTGCGCGCGGATCCTGCGGGCCCTGCTTCCATGCCCCGCTTCCCCGCCCGGCGGACCGGCCTATTCAAGCGGGCAAGCAAAAGGGGAGCTAATAATGGATTTCGACGTCTTGGTTGAGATCCCCAAGGGGCAGCGCAACAAGTACGAGGTCGACCACAAGACGGGTCGAATCCGGCTGGACCGGACCCTCTTCACGGCGACACAGTATCCCGCGGACTACGGCTACATCGAGGGCACCCTGGGCCAGGACGGTGACCCGCTGGACGCCCTCGTCCTGATCCAGGAGCCGACCTTCCCCGGCTGTCTGGTCCGGGCCCGCGCGATCGGCATGTACCGGATGACCGACGAGAAGGGCCGCGACGACAAGGTCCTCTGCGTGCCCTACGAGGACCCGCGCCAGGAGCACCTGCGCGACATCCACCACCTGGGCGAGTTCGACCGGATGGAGATCCAGCACTTCTTCACGGTCTACAAGGACCTGGAGCCGGGCAAGTCGGTCGAGGGCGCCACCTGGGTCGGCCGCATCGAGGCGGAGAACGAGATCCGCGCCTCCTTCAAGCGCGCCGAGGCCGCCGAGGCCGAGGGAGAGCACTGACCGCAAGCTCCCGCCGTACCGCTGACGACCGCACCTGCGGGGCCCGCGCCTCGCAGGTGCGGTCGTATGGCATCCGATCCAGTGTCGCCGCTCCGGCATGGACCGAACCGCTGCCCTCGGGCCCACCGCCGGGTCACGTTATGCCGGAGACCGCGCTGAACAGGCCGGTCACCGCGCACGCCATCGGGATCACCGCGATCACGGCGAGGGCGTCCAGCAGGTCGGCGGCACGGCCTATGTAGGGCGAGGGCGCGCGTTCCGCGTACGTCGTGCCGATGGCAACCGTGAGTAAGGCGATGAGAGTGGCCGCGGCGAGCACGGCCGGCAGCAGGCCGGGCTGATCGAGATCCAGAAGGTCGCTGCTCAGCAGGTCAGCGCCGAGGGCGGCGAAGCCGGCGAGGCCGCCGGCGAGCAGTGGGATGCGCTGACGCCGCGTGACGAAGAGCCGGGATCGCAGCAGCAGCGCTGTCGCGCTGACCGCGATCAGGATGCGGGCGGAGAGGGTGCCGGCCGCGGCCAGGGCCGCGAAGGCCCCGGCCGCGAGGACGGCGTGCGCGAGCAGCATGCCGGCCAGCAATTCTTCGGTACGAGTGACGGCCGCGAACACGTCAGCCCGGTCGAGTCGTTCCCGGGCGGGGTCCGGAGTCTCCGCTTCGCCGGCGGGCTGGGTGATCGGTGGCCGTGGTGTCCGGCCGAGGCGGACCGCCAGCAGGGGCAGCAGCCCGATGCCGCAGACCAGCACCGAGATGAGCACCGCGGCCGCGCCGGTGGGCGTGGCGATCAGACCGACGAGGGCGGTGAACGCGCCGAGCAGGCCGGCCGTCACGCCTGCGGTGAAGAGCCGGGACCCGGCCGCCACGCCCATCCCGCCGAACGCGGCGAACAGCAGCACCGACAGCGAGCCCGCGAGCAGTTCGGGGCTGCCGATCCAGGGCAGCAGGGGCAGGATGCCGACCTCGTCGTGTGAGGTGACGACGGCCGCGCCTCCGGCGAACGCGTAGGGCAGCGCATATCCGCCGAGGGCCACGCCGGCGCGCGCGTCACCGTACGCACGGGAAGCCATTGTCGCGGCGAGCGTGAGCAGCGTGGCGACGCCGAGTCCCGCCGGGCCGGCGCTCTGTCCGGGGCCGGCCGTGAGCAGCGTGATCAAGCCGAGTGTGAGGGGGACGGCCGCGGCGGCCAGTGTCGCCGCGCGGGTGGCGCTGGGTGTCCAGATGCCACCGCGGCGTCGGGCGCCTTCGGCGATGGCCTCGACGACGTCGTCGTATTCGAGTTCGGGCCATTCGTCGCCGGCCGGGACGAGGTGCAGGATCTCGCCGTCGCGCACCCCTTGGGGGTGCAGGCCCTGCCCGGTGGCCAGAGCGACGCCGTCGGCGCGCCGCAGTAACCAGCCGCCGTGTTTCTCGCCGTCGTCGGCGAGGCCTTCGCCGGCGTGCTGGAGCACCTCGGGCAGCAGCTCAGCGAGGGGCACGTGCTCGGGGAGGGCGACGTCGACACGACGCTGGGGCGCGCTGATCGTGACGCGGGCCAGACCGACGCTCACCGGGATCCTTTCGTTGTCCACAGGCGCGACCAGGGTTATCCACATCGATGAACTTGATGCTGCGGAACCGGCCGAACTTTACCTAGCATGGGCCGATCGTGATGCCCCGTAATCGATGGGGCACGGAACGCAACCGCCCGAGGGGGACCGATGGCCACCGTGACGATCAAGCGGTCCGCCCGTCGGCCGGCTCCCGAGATCCCGGTCGGTGAGCTGCCGGTCGACCCGCCTCCGGAGATTCCGGAGCAGGTGGGCGGGCGCTGGCAGCAGTGGCTGATGGCGTTGCCGATGCTGGGCGGCACCCTGGCCATGGCGATGATGATGGGCCAGGGTCGCAGCGGGCCCTATGCCTATGTGATCGGCGGCCTGTTCGGCATCTCGTCGCTGGCGATGCTGACCACCTCGTTCGGCGCGTCCGGCGCGCCACGGAAAGCCGAGATGGTGGCGGCTCGCCGGGAGTATCTGCGGCATCTCGCCGGGTTGCGGCGCCGGGTCCGGGAGACAGCGCGCAAGCAGCGAGCCGGGCTGCTCTACCGGCATCCGGATCCGGAGCGGTTGTGGTCCACGGTGGGCAGTCACCGGCTGTGGGAGCGGCGGCCGGCCGATCCTGACTTCGGGGTGGTGCGGGTCGGGGTGGGTCCGCAGACGCTGTCGACGCCGCTGGTCCCGCCGGTGACCCGGCCGTTGGACGAGCTGGAGCCGATGACCGCCGGTGCGCTGCGACGGTTCCTGGATGCGTACTCGGTGGTGCCCGACCTGCCGGTGGCGATGTCGCTGCGCGGGTTCGGCCGGGTCTTCGTCCGTGGCGACGGCACCGATGCCGAGAGGGCCCGTGCGCTGGTCCGCGCGGTGCTTACCCAGCTCGCGGTCTTCCACCCGCCGGGCGACCTGGTCGTGGCGGTCTGCGCCGGGCCGGAGCGCCGGGCGGCCTGGGAGTGGGTCAAGTGGCTGCCGCACGCCCGGCATCCGAGCCACACCGACGCGCTGGGCCCGGTGCGCCTGGTCACCGCCACCATCGGGCGGATGGAGCCGCTGCTGGAGGAGGTCGTCGCCGGCCGGGCCCGGTTCCAGCCCGAGCAGGAGGGCGGGAGCGTCCCGCACGTCGTGGTCGTGCGCGACGGTGCGGACACCGGCGACGCGGCCCGGCCGGACGACAGCCTCGACGGCGTGACCGTGCTGGACCTGGACGTCGCACCGCCCCGCCTGCTGGACCGTTCGATGCTGGTCCTGCGGGTGCGCGAGGACGGGACGCTGGAGACGTCCACGATGGACCACGACGCCGAGGCCGGCCGGGCCGACGGCCTGTCGGCCGCGCAGGCCGAGGCGGTGGCCAGGCAGCTGGCGCCGCTGCGGCCGGCCTCAGCACAGGACCTGTCGGGTACGACGA
Source organism: Actinoplanes sp. NPDC024001 (assembly GCF_040638955.1). Lineage (NCBI taxonomy): Bacteria > Bacillati > Actinomycetota > Actinomycetes > Micromonosporales > Micromonosporaceae > Actinoplanes > Actinoplanes sp. NPDC024001. Next base: position 52,877 of record NZ_JBEZZB010000008.1, on the reverse strand, counting down.
GTGCCCCCGACACGGGCCTGTCCGAGCTGCTCGGCATCGCCGATCCGGAGAGTTTCACGGTGGCCGCCCGGCGTTCCCGTCCGCATCGGGAGCGGCTGCGGGTGCCGATCGGGGTGAGCGCCGACGGCGTCCCGGTCGAGCTGGATCTGAAGGAGTCCGCACAGGACGGCATGGGTCCGCACGGGCTGCTGATCGGCGCGACCGGCTCCGGCAAGTCGGAGCTGCTGCGCACGCTGGTGCTGGCGCTCGCCGCCACCCACTCGTCGGAGACGCTGAACTTCGTTCTGATCGACTTCAAGGGTGGTGCGACCTTCGCGTCGATGGACCGGCTGCCGCACACCGCCGCGCTGATCACGAACCTGGAGGATGCGCTGCCCCTGGTCGACCGGATGGCTGATGCGATCGACGGCGAGCTGATCCGTCGGCAGGAGCTGCTGCGCCGGGCCGGGAACTTCGCCGGGCTGCGGGATTACGAGCAGGCACGGGAGAGCGGGGCGGCGCTGCCACCGTTGCCGTCGCTGCTGGTGGTCTGTGACGAGTTCTCCGAGCTGCTGCAGAAGAAGCCGGAGTTCATCGAGCTGTTCCTGCAGATCGGCCGGCTGGGCCGGTCACTCGGCGTGCACCTGCTGCTGGCCAGTCAGCGGCTGGAGGACGGGCGGTTGCGCGGGCTGGACACGCACCTGTCGTACCGGATCGGGCTGCGGACGTTCTCGGCGCTGGAGTCGCGGGCGGTGCTGGGCGTGCCGGATGCGTACGAGTTGCCCCGATCGCCCGGCCACGGCTACCTGAAGTTCGGGACCGAGCCGCTGACCCGGTTCCGGGCCGCCTACGCCTCGGGGCCGGTGCGCCGGGGCGGCGGATCAAGCCGGGCGGCCGACCACGCGGGCGGACCGCTGGTTCTGCCCTGGACCACCCGGCACGTGGCCGCCCCGGAGCCGGTCGAGCCGGCCCGGCGGGAGGAGACCCCGCCCGGGGAGACCGTGCTCGGCGTGCTGGTGGACCGGCTCGCCGGCCAGGGACCGCCGGCACATCAGGTGTGGCTGCCGCCGCTGGAACGGTCGGCCGCACTCGACGACCTGCTCGGGCCGGCGGGGCCGGATCCGGTGCGCGGGCTGACCTTCGCCAACCCGGCGCTGCACGGGCGCCTGCAGGTGCCGGTCGCGCTCATCGACAAACCGCGTGAGCAGGTGCGCGACGTCATGTGGCTGCAACTGGCCGGTGCGGCGGGGCACGTCGCGGTGGTCGGTGGGACGCAGAGCGGCAAGTCCACTGTGCTGCGGACGTTGATCTGCGGGCTCGCACTCACCCACACCCCGGTCGAGGTGCAGGTCTACTGCCTGGACTTCGGTGGTGGCGCGTTGGGCACGCTGCGGGACCTGCCGCACGTGGGCGGCGTGTTCGGGCGGCTGGAGGCGGAGGGTGTGCGGCGGACGGTCGGTGAGATGGTGACGCTGCTCGCCGACCGGGAGCGCCGGTTCGCCGAGCTGGGCGTGGACTCGATGGCGGCATATCGGCAGCGCCGCAGTGAGGCTGACGTCTTCCTGGTGGTGGACGGCTGGGCGACCCTGCGCAAGGACTACGAGGAGTTGGAGCCGGTGCTGACCGACCTGGCGACGCGCGGGTTGTCGTACGGGATTCATCTGGTGGCCGCCGCCTCCCGGTGGATGGATTTCCGGCCTGCCGTCCGGGATCTCTTCGGGTCCCGGCTCGAGTTGCGGCTCGGCGATCCGGCCGACTCGATCGTCAACCGGCGGGCCGCGCTCGCCGTGCCGGAACAGCAGCCGGGCCGCGGTGTGGTGGAGAACCCCGCCGACCGGAGCCGGGGCCTGCACCTGCTCACGCTGCGGCCCGAGGTGACCGGGCTGGGTGACACCGCCGGGCTGGTCAAGGCGGTCGCGACGGCCTGGCCGGGCCCGGTGGCACCGGCGGTGCGCCTGTTGCCGGCCTCCGTGCCGTATGCCGAGGTGGGCGCGGACCGAGGGGCGGACCTGCGCATCCCGATCGGCATCGCGGAGGCCGACCTGCGGCCGGTGGCGATCGACTTCGCGACCGATCCGCACTTCCTGCTCTTCGGCGACGCCGAGTCCGGCAAGTCGTCGTTCCTGCGTGCGCTCGCCACCTCGGTGAGCCGGCGCTTCGCGCCCGAGCAGGCCCGGATCATCCTGGTCGACTACCGGCGCAGCCTGATGGACCTGCCCGCGACCGAACACCGCATCGGGTACGGGATGCAGGCCCAGCAGACGCAGGACCTGATGCAGTCGGTGGCCGGCTACATGCAGCGTCGCCTGCCCGGCCCCGAGGTGACCGCCCAGCAGCTGCGGGATCGCTCCTGGTGGACCGGTCCGGAACTCTTCGTTCTCGTCGACGACTACGACCTCGTGGTGGCCGGTCCGGTGAACCCGCTGGCACCATTGCTGGAGTACCTGCCGCAGGCTCGCGACATCGGCCTGCACCTGGTGCTCACCCGTCGCAGTGGTGGGGCCGGGCGGGCCCTCTACGAGCCGGTGATCCAGCGGCTGCGTGAGCTTTCCGCACCGGGACTGGTGATGTCCGGCTCACCGGAGGAGGGCGTGTTGCTCGGCACCGTGCGACCTGCCGCTTTGCCTGCAGGGCGTGGCCGGCTGATCACCCGGCGTGAGGGAACCCGGCTGATTCAGCTGGCCCATCTGCCACCGTTTCGCGATTCGGCTAAATCGGCAGACGTGGAGTGCGATTAGCCATGAAGGACCGCAGCGACACGCCGTCCGTTGGGAGTAATCTCCCCCCATCGACTGACCGTCCGTCTCAGGAATGGCGACGCCGACTCGTGAGCGAAGTGAGCGACATCTTCAGGCCTGCACGGTCGCGACTCGGCGCGGCCGTGCTGGCCGGACTGATCGCGTTCGGCGCCCCGGCCACCGCGGCCACCGCTGCGCCCGCACCGAGCCGGTTCGGCCCGCTGACCGAGCCGACCACCACCGACGGCGACTGGGCCCGGGCCGAGCAGTGGCATGTGCAGGCGCTGAACCTGGCGGGCGCGTGGACATATGCCGACGGCGCCGGCGTGACGGTCGCGGTCCTCGACTCCGGCGTCGACGCCCACCACACCGACCTGGAGGGCCAGGTGCTGCCCGGCCTCGACCTGGTGGACACGGACGGCAAGGGCGACTCCGACCCGGTCGGTCACGGCACCACGGTGTCGGCCATCATCGCCGGCCGGTCCGACGACACCGCCGGCGTGGTCGGGATCGCCCCGAAATCGAAGATCCTGCCGATTCGGGTGCTGGATTCCGAGAACCGGTATGACGACGCGCTGACGGTCGCCAAAGGCGTGCGCTGGGCGGTTGATCATGGCGCCAAGGTGCTGAACCTGTCGCTCGGCGGCAGCGGCTCCAGCGCCGCTCTGGCCGCCGCGCTGGACTACGCGTTCGCCAAGGACGTGGTGGTGATCGCCTGCACCGGCAACGCGACCGCGTCGACGACGTCGGAGAACAGCGGCGTCTGGTATCCGGCACGGGAGCCCGGTGTGGTGGCCGTCTCCGGCGTGGAGCGGGAGAACAACAAGCTCTGGTCGGGTTCGATCACCGGCAAGGAAACGGTGATCACCGCGCCCGCCACGCAGCTGCTCGGCGCCCGGCCGGACGGCTACTGGAAGGTGCAGGGGACGAGCTTCGCCGCACCGATGGTCGCCGGTACGGCGGCGCTGATCCGGTCCCGGTGGCCGGACATGCCGGCCGGTGAGGTGGTCAACCGGCTGATCAAGACCGCGCGTGATCTGGGCGCCCCTGGTCGCGATCCGGAATTCGGCTTCGGGTTGGTGGATCCGGTCGCGGCGCTCACCGCCGACATTCCGATCATCCTGGGCAATCCGCTGGACACGACGCCACCGCAGGGCGTGGCCAAGTTCGGCAGTGCGCCCGCTTCGGGCCAGGCGCAGTCGGCGCCGGAAGCGTCCGGCCAGCCGCATGCCGCCACCAGGGCGCCGGGCCCGAACGCCGGCGGCTGGGCCTCGCCGACGGCGGCACCGGCCACGGAGGACTCACATCAAGCCCGATGGATCGCCATCCTGCTCTTCGTCATCTCCGCGATCGCCGCAGCGGTGACGATCCGCCGCTTCGCCCGCGCGACGGGCTGAGCCGGGCCGCCAGGACCCGGCATCACGTAGCTAACCCAGGTCCCCGCAGCCGAAACCTGCTCGGCCATAAAGCGCGGTCCCAAGGCTGGCAGGATTGCGCAGCCCGCAGCCCGCAGCCCTCAGCCCATAACCCGCAACCTGCACCGCTGCCGGGCAGCTAGACAGCACTCGAACCTTCTGCCGCCGACCGCCTCCCCTCGCCGCAGGGGGTGCGGGTTGTTCGCGGTCGGCACCGGTCAGGTGGCGGCGCGCGCAACGGTAAGCGAACCAGCGGAACAGGCCGGGTTGGCCCCAACGAACTGAAGCCGGACAAAGACCGAGCCGACAAAGAGCAAACTGGGCAAGGCCGGGCCAGCTCGGGCAAGGCCGGGCCGGGCAAGGCCGGGCCAGCTCGGGCAAGGCCGGGCCGGGCAAGGCCGGGCCAGCTCGGGCAAGGCCGGGCCGGGCAAGGCCGGGCCGGGCAAGGCCGGGCCGGGCAAGGCCGGGCCGGGCAAGGTAAGCCGGACAGGGTGGGCGGGTCGGGGCTGGGGTGGTCAGGCGCATTCGCCGGTGCGGACGCCCTTGGTGTTCTCGCGGCCGGCCTTCGCCACTCCTGCTGCCTCGTCTGCCGTCAGGGCGAAGCCGACATTCTTGTCGTCGGCCGCCGCGGCGAAGATGACGCCGAGGACCGCGCCGGTCGGGTCGATCAGAGGGCCGCCCGAGTTGCCGCTGCGGACCAGCGACTTGATCGTGTAGATCTCCCGGGTCACGTCGGCCGCGTCGTAGATGTCCGGGCCGGTGATCCGGCTGACGTCGCGCACGCGAGCGGACTGGGCGTTGTACGGCCCGTCCTGCGGATAGCCGAGCACGATCGCGTTCGCCCCGCTCGCCGCTTCCTTGTTGGCGAACGACATGATCGGCGCCCGCAGGCCCGGCACGTAGAGCACCGCCAGGTCCCGCTTCGGGTCGTAGACCACCACCTTGCCCTCGAGCTGACCGCGGGACGTCTCCACGACCACCTCCTTGGTGCCGGCCACCACGTGCGCATTGGTCATCACGCGCTCCTGCGCGTAGACGAAGCCGGTGCCCTCGATGCGGCGCGAGCAGCTCGGGGCCGCGCCCAGGATCTTCAGCACCGAGCGGCGGGAGTCGCGGACGACCTCCGAGTTGCGCAGCGCCGGGTCCGGCTCGGCGACCTCTTTCGCCTCGGTGCGGGCCAGGCCGCCGAACACGTCGGGGAAGCCGCTGGTGTTCAGGGTGTCGCGCAGCGCCGACGAGAGCGTCTGCGCCTCCTCCGGCATCAGGCCGTTGATGCCGCCGAGGATCGCGCTGCTGCGGAACTCCCGGTTGACTGCCGGGAACGGGGTGGATCCGAGCGGCACCGCCACCAGCCAGGCGGCCAGCAGCAGGGCGACCACCGAGATGACCGCGCCGCCGGCGTCGTCGAGGTGCTGCAGCGGCTTGCTGAAGATGCCGCGCCGCAGGTTGGTGCCGAGCCAGCCGGCCAGGGTCTGCCCGAGCACGGCCAGGGTGAGGATGACCGCGAGCGACACGACGAGCCGCACCGTGCCGTCGGCGAACTGTCGCGCGATCAGCGGACCGAGCTGCAGGCCGATGAGGACACCGCTGAAGAACCCACCCAGCGAGAGCGCGCCGATGACGAAGCCCTGGCGGTAGCCGCTGACCGCGAAGAGCAGCATCAGCACGATCAGGAAGACATCGACCACAGGCACTCACTTAGCGTAGAAGTCCGGCGCACGTTTACGGCACCACCTCGTCGGGCGCCCCACCGCGTGCCGCCGGCACGGGTGCGGCGGCGTCCGGCAGTTCGACGATGCGGCCCGGCTCCCACGGCTGCGACCAGCCGGCCATGTCCAGCAGAACCGAGATCACCCCCGCCGTGAAGCCCCACACGAGCAGTCCACGAACCTGGAAGGCGGGCCCGATCCAGCCGCTCGGATGTCGCACCCGAATACGGTTGGCGGGGTCGGCCAGTTCACTGATCGGCAGCCGGGCGACATGCGCCACTTCAGCGGGCTGCCGTGGGCGCACCGGGTGCGGGTTCCGCCACCAGGCCAGCACCGGGGTCACCACGAACCGGCTGACCGGGATCCACAGGTCCGGCAGCAGGGCCAGCACGTCCGCGCTGGACCGGTCGAGGCCGACCTCCTCGTCCGCCTCGCGCAGCGCGGTGGCGGCCGCGTCGGCGTCCTCCGGGTCGGTGGCCCCGCCCGGGAAGGCGGGCTGACCGGCGTGGTTGCGCACGGTCGCGGCCCGCTGCAGCACCAGCAGGTCGGGCCCGCCCGGGGTGTCCGCGGCCGGCTCGCTCTCGCCGAGCAGCACCAGGACCGCGCTGGCCCGCCCGTCACCGCCGGCCGGCTGGCGCAGCGTGGTGAAGTCCTCGGTGCGGCACTGCCCGGCCCGGGTCAGCAGCGGCTCGAACCAGGACGGCAGATCGTCCGGCCGGTTGAGGATCTGTCCGTGGCTCATCGTGTCACCGTCACCCCGGTGTGTTCCCGGACCTGCTCGATCACGCCGTCGACGTCCAGGGCGCGGCGATGCACGTACATCTCGCCGTCGGCGTCGACGAAGAGGGTGGCCGGCAGGCCTGCCTGTTTCACTGCCGCCTGAAGTTTCCCGTCCGGGTCGACGAGCGTCGGCAGGCTGATGTCGTTGTCGGCGGCGAACGAGGCGGCCGCCTCGCGCCGGTCGGAGCTGTCCACGCCGATCACCGTGAGCTGCCCGGCGGTCCGGTCGGCGAGCCCCTGCATGACCGGCAGCTCGTCCCGGCAGGGCGCGCACCAGGACGCCCAGATGTTGATCACAGCGGGCCGCGGCAGGGTGTGCAGGGCGACCTCCTGGCCGCCGGTGAAGCAGGCGAACGTCAGGTCGGGCAGCTCGCTCGCGACGGCGGGCGCACCGGCCGGCGCGGGGCAGTCAGCGAAGGGGGACGGTGTCTCCGGCTCGTCCGGCTCGGCGGCGGCAGTGCACGACGACATCGCCAGCACGACGGCGGCGGCCGCCGGCAGCCCGCGGAACCGCCTCACGGTTCCTCCGGGGCGAGCACCGCGGCGGCCGGAACCAGGTCGGGGTCGACGCCGGCGGCCACGGCCAGGTCGCGGGCGCGCGGTCCCTTGAGCAGTTTCGCCGCAGCGGCGGCCTCGGTCGGCCCCGTCCCGTACGACGGGCACATCGTCGCCAGCGTGCAGGCGCCACAGGCCGGTTTGCGGGCGTGGCAGACCCGCCGCCCGTGGAAGATCACCCGATGCGACAGCATCGTCCAGTCGCGTTTCTCGATCAGGTCCCCGACCTGGAACTCGATCTTCACCTCGTCCTGCTCGTCGACCCAGCCGAAGCGGTTGGTCAGCCGCTTGAAGTGGGTGTCGACCGTGATCCCGGGCACACCGAACGCGTTGCCCAGGATGACGTTGGCGGTCTTGCGGCCGATGCCGGGCAGTTTCACCAGCTCGTCCAGCCGGCCCGGGATCTGACCGTCGTGCCGCTCGATCAGCGCCTGACCGAGCCGGATCAGCGAATTGGTCTTGGCCCGGAAGAACCCGGTGGGCCGCAGCAACTGCTCCATCTCGGCCCGGTCGGCCGCGGCGTAGTCGGCGGCCGTCCGGTACTGCTGGAAGAGTTTGGGCGTGACCTGGTTGACCCGGACGTCGGTGGTCTGCGCGGACAGGATGGTCGCGACGGCCAGCTCGAGCGGGTTGGTGAAGTCGAGCTCGCAGTGCGCGTCCGGATGGGTCTCGGTCAGCACCCGGCTCATCTTGCGGGCCCGCCGTTTGCGGCCCAGCTCCGTTTCCCGCGCGAAACGGGCAGGAGACGCTGCGCGGGGTCGGTTCACCGGTAAAGAGTACGTCGGTCGCTCCCTAAGGTCGGTCACGCCGACGGCTTGATCGTCCCGTCGTCGCCGATCGTGGCGGCGGTCTCGTCGAAGTCGGACGCGGAGAGCTCGGCGACCATCTTGCGGCCGCGCTCGTTCTTCGCGTCCCGGATCGGTACGCCGTTGCCGTTGAGGTACGTGGAGAGGAACCTGCCCCCCGCGTACTCCCCCTCCTTGGTCAGCGACACGTGCAGGATCCCGGAGTACTTGAGCACCCCGTCCCGCGACAGGGTCCGGCCGCCGCCCGCGAAGTTGCCCAGGCTGTACGCGATCAGCTTGCCCTTGTAGAACTCCATCCCGCGCAGCACGTGCGGCCCGTGCCCGACGACCAGGTCCGCGCCGGCGTCGATGACGGTGTGGCTGAACTTGATCGGGTCGCCCCGGTTCTCCCCGAAGAACAGCTCGGTGCCCGGCTTGACGTGCGTCTTGTCCGAGCCCTCGGCGCCCATGTGCACCTGCACCACGACCAGGTCGGCCTGCGACGCGGCCTCCTTGACCACGGCCCGGGCGGCGGGCAGGTCGTTCAGGTTGTTCGCCCCCGCGTACGACGAGAAGCCCAGCACCGCGACCTTGACGCCCTCGACCTCGACCACGGTGATCTGGCCCTCGGCCCCGGTGTGCTCCAGCCCGGCCTTCTCCAGCGCCTCCGTGGTGTTGCGGTACCCCTGGGTGCCGTAATCCTTGGAGTGGTTGTTCGCCGTGTTGAGCAGTTCGAAACCGGCGTCCTTGAGGTGCTCGGCATAGGCCGGCGGCGCCCGGAAGGCGAAGCAGTTGGGCCGCGGCGGCGACCCGCACTTGGACGTGCCGGTGTCCCCGGTGAGCGGCTGCTCCAGGTTGCCCATCACCAGATCGGCGGCGAGCCCGTCACGGACCGAGTCGAAGAAGCCGTCGCCGTCGTTCGCCGGGAGCTTGTTGGGCGCGCTGCCCATGATGATGTCGCCGGTCGCGGAGAGCGTGATCGATTCGACCGTCGCGGACTCCTCGACAGGAGCATCCTGGCTGGTGGCGGTCGCCGTGGCGGCCGGTGCGGACGCCGCGGGCGGACTCCAGCGCGGATCCTCGTCGTTGTCCCGCTGCGCCAGGGCAATACCCCCCAAACCGGCACCAACCAGGGCAGCAACGGCAATGGTGACGGTCAGAGCAGGTCGTCCGAAAAGGCCCTGGCGGTGGGACGGGGGGTGCGAATTCATCGACCGGGACGATACCGTCGGTCCGCAAGCGGGATCGACAGACGAAAGGCCTGTCCTGATATGCCCGGACCGCCGAATTGTCACTGGCGGTCATGGCAAATCTGGTTACCGTCCAGTATCTGGATCAAGGGGTGGCCGCCCGTTTCCCGCCCGCGTGCGCCTAGACTGATCGAGCGCAGACGTTGCGCGTTTTCGGAGGTGCGGCGATGGATGAGGTACTGGCTCGCAGCGGAATCTTCCAGGGAGTTGACCCGGAAGCCGCCGAGGCGCTCGCCAAGGAGATGGACACGATCGAAGTCCGTAAGGGCGACGTGGTCTTCAACGAGGGCGAGGCCGGCGACAGCCTGTACATCGTGCTCTCCGGGAAGATCAAGCTCGGTCGCCGGGCGGCGGACGGACGACAGAATCTCGTCTCGATCATGGGTCCGTCCGACATGCTCGGCGAGCTGTCCCTCTTCGACCCCGGTCCGCGTACGGCGACGGCGACCGCGGTCACGGACAGTCGCCTGGCGCGGCTGAAGAAGTCGTCACTGCGGCCCTGGCTGAACAACCGGCCGGAGATCGCCGAGCAGCTGCTCCGAGTGCTGGCCCGCCGCCTGCGCCGGACCAACGACGCGCTCGCTGACCTGATCTTCACCGATGTCCCGGGCCGGGTGGCGAAGAACCTGCTGCAGATGGCCGGCCGGTTCGGCACCCGGGACGGGGGCGTGCTGCGGGTGACCCACGACCTCACCCAGGAGGAGCTGGCCCAGCTCGTCGGCGCCTCCCGGGAGACGGTGAACAAGGCGCTCGCCGACTTCGCCTCCCGGGCCTGGCTGCGGCTCGACGGCAAGAGCGTGATCATTCTCGACCCGGAGCGGCTGGCCCGCCGGGCTCGCGTCTGACACAAGCACGCTTATAAGGGGCCGCCCATCGGGCGGCCCCTTATTCGTGTCCGTTCCACCTGTTCGTGGGACCGGACCGATGCACCCGAGTCCGTGTCGCACCCGCACGGATCCTCGTTACGGAGGTGGCCGAGAGGCACCGGCGTGACAGGGAAGGGGCATGGCAAAGGTGGCACAGGCATGACCGACTGCACCGAGCGGCACCCGGCCGCGCCTGCCCTGGGAAGCCGCACGCGAGGGCCAGGAGGGCATGTCCAGGGAAGTACCGCATGACCGTGCTCGACACTGCGCTGGACCCCCGCGACCCCGCCTATCTGGAGGGGCGCAGCTCCACCCTGCAACTGCTCGCCGAGCTCGAGGCCGTGCTCGACCAGGCGCGCGCGGGCGGCGGGGAGAAGTGGGTCACCCGGCATCACGCGCGCGGCAAGCTGCTGCCCCGTGAGCGCATCGAGATGCTGCTCGACCAGGACGGCCCGTTCCTGGAGCTCTCCCCGGCCGCGGCCTGGGGATCCGAGTTCCCGGTGGGCGCGAGCGTGGTCACCGGGGTCGGCGTCGTCGCCGGCGTCGAGTGCATGGTGATCGCGAACGACCCGACCGTGGACGGCGGGGCGGTCAACCCGTACACCGCGGACAAGATCCGCCGGGCCGCGCGGATCGCCTCGGTGAACCGCCTGCCGATGGTGAACCTGGTGGAATCCTCGGGCAGCGGCACCTCGGCCGGCGGCATCGCCCGCGAGCTGAGCCGGCTCACCGCCGACCGGGCGCCCACCATCTGTGTGATCTTCGGGCTCACCACCGGGGACGCGGCCTACCTGCCGGCCCTCTCCGACTACACGATCATGGTGCGCGGGCACGCCAAGGTGCTCACCATCCATCCGCAGCCGGTGCGCGGCTCCGCCAACGGTCACGCGAGCGTCGACGTCCGGGCCACGCCGGTCGTCCCGGCCGGCCCGGCCGGACCCGCCGACCAGCTCGCCGAGGACGAGCGGGACGGGCTGCGGCTCGCCCGGCAGTGCGTACGCCGCCTGAACTGGCGCAAGCACGGCCCGCCGCCGCGTACCCCGCATCCGGCGCCGCCCCGCTACGACGCCGAAGACCTGCTGACCCTGGCCGCCGCCGACCCGGCCGGGTTCGAGCCGCGCGAGGTGCTCGCCCGGATCCTCGACGACAGCGACTTCGACGAGTTCAAGCCCGGCCAGAGCACCGGCGTGCTGGCCGGCTGGGGTGAGCTGCACGGCTATCCGCTCGGGGTGCTGGCCACCCCGAGCGGCCCGTGCTCGGCGGCCGAGGCGCAGAAGGCGGTGCACTTCCTGCACCTGGCCAACGCCACCGCCACCCCGCTGCTCTTCCTGCGGCACCGCGGCGCCCCCGGGGACGAGGAGACCGACGCCCGGCACGACGCCCCGCTGGTGCACGCGGTGGCCAAGTCGGCCGTTCCCCACCTGGTCCTGACCATCGGCGAGGCCGATGCGGACACGGCGGACCGCGCCGGCGAGCCCCGGTTCGGGTTCAGCTGGCCGGCGAAGGGCCCCTCCTCGGCCGACGACGGCGTCATCGACCCCCGCGACACCCGTACGGTCCTCGGCCTCTGCCTCTCCGCGGTGCACAGTGCGGCCGTGGAGGGTGCCGGACATGTCGGTGTTTTCCGACCCTGAAAGGTAGACCAGTGATCCGACGACTTCTGGTGGCCGACCGTGGTGAGGTCGCCCGCCGGGTGTTCGCCACCTGCCGACTGGTCGGCATCGAGACGGTCGCCGTCTACTCCGACGTCGATTCCCACGCACCGCACGTCACCGAGGCCGACTACGCGGTCCACCTGCCGGGCAACACCCCGTCGGCCACCTACCTGCGTACCGAGGCTCTGATCGCGGCCGCGCAGCGGGCCGGAGCGAACGCCGTGCATCCCGGCATCGGCGTGCTCGCCGAGGATCCGGATTTCGCCGCCGCGGTGGTCGAGGCCGGGATGATCTGGGTCGGTGCGCCGGCGGAGACGCTGCGGACGCTGAGCGTCAAGCCCGAGGTGAAGAAGCTCGTCGCCGAGGCGCAGGTCCCGGTGCTGCCGACCTTCACCGAGCCGGACCGGGTGCCCGGCTTCCCGGTCCTGATCAAGCCGGCGACCGGCTCCGGCGGCACCGGGATGCGCGTCGTACGCGACGCGTCCACCCTGGCCGAGGCGGTGGCCTCGACCCGCCGCGAGGTCGGCGGCGACGTGTTCTGCGAGCCGTACGTGACCAACGTGCGCCACATCGAGATCCCGATCCTGGCCGACGCGCAGGGCTCGGTGGTCCCGTTCGGTGAGCGGGAGTGCTCGGTGCAGCGGCGCTACCAGAAGATCGTCGAGGAGACCCCGTCGCCGGCGGTCGACCCGGCGCTGCGCGAGGAGCTGTGCCGGGCGGCGATCGTCGCGGTCCGGGCGCTGGGCTACGTCGGCGCCGGCGCGGTCGAGTTCCTCCTCGACGCGGACGGCGACTTCTGGTTCCTCGAACTCACCCCGACGCTGCAGGCCGACCATGCGGTCACCGAGTGCGTGTCCGGTTATGACATGGTGCGCCTGCAGCTGCTGGTCGCCGAGGGCGGCAACCTGCCGATGCCCGGGCCCCCGCCGATCCGCGGACACGCCATCGAGGTGCGGGTCTGCGCGGAGGACCCGGCATACGCCTGGCTGCCCGCCGCCGGCACCCTGCACCGGTTCGCGGTGCCCGACGTGGCCGGCTCGTTCCGCCCGCTGCCGCAGCCCGGCCTGCGCCTGGACGCCGGGGTGGCGGACGGCTCGATGATCGGCATGCACCACGACCCGATGCTGGCGAAACTGATCGCCTGGGCGCCGAGCCGGCAGGAGGCCGCCCGGATGCTGGCGTCCGCGCTGGCCCGCACCCAGCTGCACGGCGTCGTCTCGAACCGGGACCTGCTGGTCCGGGTGCTGCGCCACCACTCGTTCCGCTCCGGCGCCATCGACACCGGGTTCCTGGACCGGCACCCCGAGGTGTTCGCGCCGCTGCTCTCCTCGGTCGACGCGGTGCGTCTCTCCTGCCTCGCCGCCGCCCTCGCCGGCGCCGCGGCGCGGCGCGCGACGGCGCCGGTGCTCGGCTCGCTGCCGTCAGGCTGGCGCAATGTTCCCTCCGGTTCCCAGACCGCGGTGTACGACGGCCCGACCGGCCCCGTGGAGGTCGGCTACCGGATGAACCGGCACGGCGACCTGGCCGGCTGGTGGGTGCGCGCCGTCGATCCCGAGGAGCTCGATCTGGCCGGCCTCGGTCAGGCCCCGATGGACGAGCACCCGCCGATCGTCGTGGTCCAGGCCAGCGGCGACCGGGTGGTGCTCAACGTGCAGGGCATCCGGCTCACCGTCCTGGTGCACCGGGTCGGCGACGTCTCGTACGTGGACAGCCCGGAAGGCTCGGTCGCCCTCCGCGAGATCTCCCGCTTCCCGCTGCCCGCTCCCGAGGCCGCGGAGAGCTCACTGATCGCCCCGCTGCCCGGCGCGGTCCGCCGCGTGCTGGTCGTTCCCGGTCAGCGGGTCCGGGCGGGCGAGCTGCTGCTCACCCTGGAGGCGATGAAGCTCGAACACCCGGTGCACGCCCCGGCCGCCGGCGTGGTCGCCTCGCTGCCGGTTCACCCCGGCGCCGAGGTGGACACCGGCGAACTGCTGGCCGTCCTCGACCCCGAGTGACGGTGAGGCTGCTGCGGCCACCCACGCCCGGCGCATGTCACGGGCATGGGTGGTTCGGCGGGGCCACCACGCCGTACCGAAAAGGCAGCGTGACCGGCGTGCTCAGCTGAACCAGCGGCTGAAGAAGCCCTTCCGGGCGCCCGGGTTGTGCACCGTCGGGGTGTCGTCCTCGCGGGTCGGCGTGTTCGGCACGATCGGGCGCGGCCGCGGCGGCTGGTAACTCGGCGTGGTCGCCGAGCGATAGACGGTGGGCGGCGGCTGCGGTGTGTTCGGGTCGAGCTGCAGGTTGTTCAGCAGGTCACGGAGCTGCTCGGCGGTGGGCCGGGAGGCCGGGTCGTTGGCCATGCCGTAACGCAGGATGTCGGTGAGGGCGCGCGGCACGCCGGGCAGCTCCGGGATCGGCTGGTGGAAGAGGTCCATCAGCGTGATCAGACTCGGACTGCGGTCGCTCTGCCAGCGCGGCGGGCGGCCGTTCATCACCGCGTAGAGAGTGGCGCACAGGGCGTAGACGTCGCAGGCGCCGGACGGGCTGTCGTGCCGGAACATCTCGGGCGGCGCGTAGGCCGGGGTGAGCACCTCGAGGGTGACCGACGAGTCGCGCATCTCGCCCAGCACCGCGAGCCCGAAGTCGGCGAGCACGGCCGGGTTGAAGTGCGAGTACAGGATGTTCGCCGGCTTCACGTCGCGGTGCAGCACGCCGTTGGCGTGCGAGTGCACCAGCGCGTCGGCGATCTTGATGCCGACGTCGCGCGCCTCGACCGGGTTGAGCGGCGAGACCCGCATCCGGTCCAGGTACGACCCGTCGCAGAGCTCCATGATCAGGTACGGGTGCTGGTCGACCGTCACCCCGACGTCGAAGAGGTCGACCACGTGCGGGTGCGACGACATCCGGCCGGCCGCGCGTGCCTCCCGCAGAAAGCGGGCCTGGTCGCGGGCGTTGTCGAGGGTGCGGTTCTCCATCTTGATGGCGACCTCACGGCCCACCGAGTCCTGGGTCGCGCGGTACACGGTCGCATAACCACCCCGTGCCATGACCGACAAGCCGGACATGCCTGGCACGTACGGTACGGGCAGGGCGCCAGGCGGGGTCTCCGTCACGCTAAAGAAAATACGCCAGCCGGATCAAAGATCATCCGGGCACGTCAGACGCGTAGGCGACAGTTTCCTCGACGACGGTCACCGCGAGGGTGTCACGCAGCTCCTCGGCCGCCACCCGCTCGCTCGCCTGCTCGGTCGCGTGGGCCAGCCGGACCGCCTCCTCGGCCGCCGCCCGGGCCTCCTCGCACCGGTCCGCGGCGGCCAGCACCCGGGCCCGCACCATCGCCGCGATCACGCCGCTGCGCACGTCCTCGGCGGGCACCTCACGGGCCCGCTCGATCCAGGTCAGGGCCGACTCCACCCGGCCGTCGGCGAGCAGCGCCGAAGCGTACGCCGCGAGCGCGTGCCGCCGGGAGAAGAGCAGCGACGGGGTGGACGTGTCGCTCGCGATCGGCGCCAGCAGCCCGATCGCGGTGCCCGCGTCCCCGGCCCGGTTGCGCGCCTCGGCCAGCAGCACCCGGGGGCCGACCTGGGCCGGCGCCAGCGGATTGTGCGGCTCGACCGCGGTCATCACCCGGCGCGCGTCGGATTCCGCGGTGGCCAGGTCGCCGCGCTGCAACGCGACGAAGCCGTGCAGGGTGCCGGCCATCCCGAGCAGCAGCGGGTGCCCGGTGCGCTCGGCGTAGACCAGCGCGTCGGTCAGCAGGTCGGCGGCGTGGTCCAGCTCGTTCAGGCTGCGGGCGATGGCGCCGCGCACCACCATGGCCAGGCCCCGGCCCCAGTCGTCGGAGAGCTCGTTGAACTCCCGGAACGCCCGCCGGGCCTGGCTGTCCGCCGCGCCGAGGTCGCCGAGCTCGGCGGCCGCGTAGGCCTCCACCACGCGCAGCGTGCCGACCGCCCAGCCCTCGCCGACCCGGTCACCGAAGGGCAGGAAGATCCGGGCCAGCCGGCGGGCCTCCTGCAGCCGGCCGGCGAGCAGCCGGGCGAAGGCGGTGGTGCCGCGCAGCCAGGACCGCCCGACCGGGTCGCCCAGCTCGGCGAAGAGCCGCGCGGCCCGGCCCAGCACCGCGTCGGTGCCGGCGAAGTCGCCCCGGGTGGTGGTCACCCAGGCCAGGTTCTGCAGCGCCCAGGCCTGCCCGTGCCGGTCGCCGGCGGCGAGCGTCACCTGGTACGCCGCGGCGAACCGGCTGCTCGCCTGGCTCAGCTTGCCGGCCAGGAAGTCGGCCATGCCGAGGCGGCGCATCGCGTTGGCCCGCTCCGGCAGCAGCTGCGCCTCGGTCGCCACCTCCAGGGCCTCCTGCCAGGCGGCCACGGCCCGGGTGGTGTCGCCGAGCGCCTCGTACGCCCGGCCGACCAGGATCGTCCCCTCGGCACGGCACACCGGATCGTCCTCGGCGGCCTCGGTGATCTTCTCGCCGTACGCCAGCGCGTCCTCGGCCCGGCCCAGGCGCAGCAGCGCGCGGGCGTGCACCAGCTGGTCGGCCAGCGGCAGGCCGTCGCTGGTCAGCGCGGCGGCGCGTTCCGCGTACTCGATCGCGGCGGCCGGCTCGATGTTGGCCAGCGCGCGCCGGGCCATCCGGCCGAGCGCCGCCACACCCAGCGGGGCGACCTCGCGGGCCGCGGCGTCCGGCCGCAGCCTGACCGCGTCAGCCAGCTCGACCGCGCACTCGGCGTGGGTGGCGATGAACGCGTCCCGCTCGTTGTCGGTCAGGTTGAGCCGGACCGCGCCGTCGTGCCCCTCCCGGATGTTCTCCGGCGCCGCCCAGGTCGCGAGGTAGGCGTGCCGCTCGGCGAGGTCGGCCTTGCCGATGTTCGCGTAGGCCGCCTCCCGCATCAGCGGGGTGGTGAACTGGTAGCCGCCGCGCGCCCGGTGCAGCATGCGGCGCTGGAGCAGCTCGTCGACGGCACGCTCCAGCTCCACGGTCGCGACCGCGCCGGGCAGCATGTCGGTGCCGGCCCGCCGCTCCTGCAGCGCCTCCAGCACCCCGCTCGGCACGGTCGTCCCGGCCACCGACGCGTCGCGCAGCACGGCCCGCGGCTCCGCCGGAAGGGCGTCGATGCGGGCCGCCAGCACGGCCGCCAGGTCCCGGGAGAGCAGCTGGCTGCCGAGCGACCCGGCGGCCAGCTGCCACCGGCCAACCGCATTGGCGCCCACCGCCGGGGTGAGCAGGCCGCGCTCCATCAGCAGGGTGACCATCTCGGCCAGGTAGAACGGGTTGCCCTGGGCGGTGGCGAGCAGCCGGTCGCTGTCGTGCGAGGGCAGCTTGCCGCCGTTCAGATAGGAGGTGAGCAGCCGAGACGCGTCGGCGCCGCGCAGCGGGGGCAGCGTGTGCACCTCGGCGTCGGCCAGCCGGGTCATCGCCCCGGCGGTGCGGACCAGCTCGGGCCGGCCCAGCAGCAGCACCACGACCGGGCCGTCCAGCAGGGACAGCGTGCTGCCGAGCGCGTCCATCGTGGTGGCCGTGGCGTCGTGCAGGTCGTCCACGATCACCATCAGCGGCGCCTCGGCGGCGAGCGCGCTGAGCACGTCGGCCACCGCGATCGAGATGGCCTCGGCGTCGACCCGCTTGGCGCTCGGCGGCCAGTCCGCCGGGGCGGCCGGGCCGACCTGGTTCGTCTTGGCCTCGCCGTATCCGAGCAGCACCAGCAGCCGGTCGGTGTCGAACTGGGCGCCCAGCCGGTTCGCCAGCTTGCGCAGGCGTTCCTCGACGACCGAGCGGCCGACCGTGGCGACCACGTCCTTGGGCAGGCCGGCGGCCTTGCGGATCAGGTCGGCCAGCGGCGCGTAGCGGCGGCGCTCGCCGAACGCCCGGCAGCGCACCCGCAGCACCCGGGCGCCGTGCCCGTTGTAGTCGAGGGCGAGACGCTTGACCTCGCCGGCGAACCGGGACTTGCCGATCCCGGCCTCCGCGGTCATCACCATGATCCGCGGGGTGCCGGAGTCGATCGCCTCGGCGAGCCGGCCGGAGACCCGGCCCAGCTCGGTCTCGCGCCCCACGAACGGCGCCTCGTCGCCGAGGCCGGAGCGGGTGCCCGGCGCGTCGTGCAGGCCGAGCAGTTCGTACGTCGGGACCGGCTCCCGCTTGCCCTTGAGCCGCAGCGGGCGCAGCTGCCGCCAGGAGGCGACGTGCCGGGTGCCCGCACTGGTCCGCTCGCCCGCGTAGACCCCACCGACCGCGGCGGCGTCGGCCAGCCGGGCCGCGGTGTTCACCGTGTCGCCGATGACCGTGTACTCGATACCGGCCTGCATGCCGGCCACGACCTCGCCGGTGTTGAGCCCGACGCGCAGGCCGAGCGGCGCCCCGCCGCCGCGCTCGTCGTCGAGGACCCGGCGCACCGCGCGCTGCATGCTCAGCGCGGCCCGCACCGCGCGCTCGGCGTCGTCCTCGTGCGCCACCGGCGCCCCGAAGACCGCCATGATCCCGTCGCCGGTGAGCTTGTCCACGTGCCCGCCGAAGGTCTTCACCGCGCCGGCCAGCGCGGCCAGCACCCGGTCGGTGACCGCGCCGACCCGCTCCGGGTCGAGGTCCTCCGACCAGGAGGTGAAGTCGGAGAGGTCGCCGAAGAGCACGGTCACGATGCGGCGCTCGGCGGCGGGCAGCGAGGCGGCCGAGGGCAGGGCTGCGCCGCAGTTATGACAGAAGCGGGCACCGGGAACGGCGACGGTCCCGCACACGGGGCAGGTCACGGCCGATCCAACCGGTCGGTCCGGCTCAGGTATTCCAGCTGGGCGGCGGCGGACCACTCGGCGGCGAAGCGCAGCGCCGGTTCCAGGTCCGGATAGACCACGTCGACCACCGCCTCCGGCGTGGTCGCCCCGGCCGCCATCGCGGCCGCCACCTGCGCCAATCGCTCACGGCGGTGGTCCAGGTAGAAGCCGGCGCGCTCGGCCGTGTCGGCGCGGGCCGGTCCGTGGCCCGGCAACATCAGAACCTCGGGGTACGCGCTGAGCACGTCCAGACTTCGCAGGTACGCGCCCAGGTCGCCGTCCGGCCGGGCCACCACCGTGGTCCCGCGCCCGAGAATGGTGTCGCCGGTGAACATCGCCCGCTCGTTCCCACACTCGACGAGAAAACACACCGAATCACTCGTGTGCCCCGGAGTGTCCAGCACCTGTATTTCGAGCCCGTTCCCGCCGAGATGCTCCTTCGGGTCCAACGCCTCACCGTGCCGGCAGAACCCGGGGTCGGCGGCGAGCACCGCGGTGCCGCCGAGCAGCTCGGAGAGCCGGTCGGCGCCCTCGACGTGGTCGTGATGACCGTGCGTGATGAGGATGAATTGGAACGGGCCGAACTCGGCTATTCGCCGCAGGTGACCCTCGTCGAGCGGGCCGGGGTCGATCACGGTCGCGTAGTCGGCGCCCGGCGCCCGCAAGATCCAGGTGTTGGTGCCGTCCAGCGTCATCGGACCCGGGTTGGGCGCTCGCAGCAGCGTCACCCAACCCGGTAGCCGGTCGACCTCCGCCGACTCGGGCTCAGCACCCCCCATGACCCGAATCGTACGTCGCACCCCCGGCAATGGCCGAGACACGATGTCCGATCCGGTCACCTTGGGTCACCAAAAGCGCCCGAATCCCCCAAGATCAGGCCACTTCGGCGATGACTTCCACCTCGACCGGTGCGCCGAGCGGCAGTTCGGAGACCCCGACGGCGCTGCGCGCGTGCCGGCCCTGCTCACCGAAGACGTCGCCGAACAGGTTCGAGGCCCCGTTGACCACGGCCGGCTGACCGGTGAAGCCCGGCGCGGACGCCACGAACCCGGTCAGCTTGACGATCTTGACGAGCCGGCCCAGGCCGACCAGCGACTCGATCGCGGCCAGCGCGTTCAGCCCGCAGATCCGGGCCATCTCGGTGGCCTCCTCTCCAGTGACCTCGGCGCCCACCTTGCCGGCCTTGGGCAGCTTGCCGTCCACGAGCGGCAGCTGGCCGGAGACGTAGACGTAGTTGCCGGACTGCACCGCGGGAACGTAGGACGCGAGCGGCGGCACCACCTTCGGCAGCGTCAGGCCCAGCTCGGCGAGCTTCGCGTACGCGTCGACGCCGCCCTCACCGGCGACCGGGGCCGGGGTGGTCACGACTGAGCCTTCATGGTCATGCCCTCCGGGCCCTCGCCTGCGGAGTCATAGGCCGGTGCGGCCGGGTGCCGCTCGGTGCAGTCGGTCATGACTTGGGCCGCTTCATGTAGGCGACCAGGTTCTCCGGGTTCGGGCCCGGAACGACCTGGACCAGCTCCCAGCCGTCCTCGCCCCAGTTGTCGAGGATCTGCTTGGTCGCGTGGACCATCAGCGGCACGGTCACGTACTCCCACTTCTGCATGGCGTGGACTACTCCCTATCCGTCGGCTACCGGCACAGCTTAGGACGCGACGGATCAGGTGGTTGGTTAGGCTGAGCGGGAAAGCTGACGCACCGTGCACATGCCATCACTGAGCGGAGGGTGACATGACGCAGCACGCAGACGGCGACCGGTCCGGACATCCGGATCCCCCGCCGTCGCCCGAGCCGGAACCGCCGATGCCGATCCCCCCGGACGAGCCGATCCCGATCCCGGAGCCGCCGCACGCCGGCGGCCCGGCCGGGACCGGCCCACCGGTCGATCTGCCCGTCGCCGGCGGGCCACCACCACCGGTCGTTCAGCACAGCGGTCCGGATGTCGCGGGGGCATCCGGACCGCGGTCTGCGGAGGCCGATCCGTCGGCCCACGCCGACACCGCCGAGCACCCGGTGGTGTTCGCCCCGCCCGACCCGGCCCAGGTGCTCTCGCACACGCCGCCGCCGGGCTGGCACCAGCCGCCGCCGAGCGGTCCCTGGCACGCCCAGCACGAGAAACCCGGCGAGTGGCGGCACCAGCCGCCGGAGCACCTGGCCTTCCAGCACTCCCCGCCGGCGGAGATCCAGCCGCAGCCGGAGCCGATCTGGGTGGGCCCGCCGTCCGGTCAGTCGCCGCTGCTGCCGGGCGACCCGCGCCGGCGCTCGACCGTCTTCCTGTCGATCGCCTTCGCGGCCACCCTGGCGCTCTGCGGTGGTGGCGCGGTCTCGGCGTACTACCTGTTCCGGGACGCCGACAACCCGGGCTCGCCGGACCCGATGACCGCGGTCAACCGCTTCCTGACCGCGGTCTACACGCAACAGGACCCGGCCGCCGCCGGGGATCTGGTCTGCCGCAAGTCGCGCGACGAGGCCAAGCTCGCTCAGCGGGTCGAGCAGATCAGCGCGTACGCGGACGGCTATGAGGGCGCCGTCTTCCGCTGGGACGACCCCGACGTGGCCAGCCGCGACGACGACGAGGCCACGGTCGGCGTACGGGTCGTGATGTCGACCGAGGACGAGAAGACCGCCGCGCAGGATCTGGAGTTCACGGTCATCCGCAAGTCCGGCTGGCTGGTCTGCGACGTCTCCGGCTGAATCGAGCCCGTACCTTTGAGTCATGGGCGAACACCAGAACTGGCCGGAGCGGCTGCACGTGGTGACCGGCAAGGGCGGGACCGGCAAGACGAGCGTGGCCGCCGCCCTGGCACTGGCCCTGGCGTCCGGCGGCCGGCGCACCCTGCTGGTCGAGGTGGAGGGCCGGCAGGGCATCGCCCAGCTGTTCGGTCTCAAGCCCCTGCCCTACGCGGAGCAGCGGATCGCCACCACGACCGGTGGCGGTGAGGTCCGCGCCCTGGCCGTGGACCCCGAGGAGGCCCTCCTCGAATACCTGGACATGTTCTACAAGCTCGGCGCGGCCGGCCGGGCGCTGCGCAAGGTCGGCGCCATCGACTTCGCCACCACGATCGCCCCGGGCCTGCGCGACGTGCTGCTCACCGGCAAGGTCAAGGAGGCGACCACCCGGTCCCGCGACGGCCGCCGGATGTATGACGCGGTGGTCCTGGACGCGCCGCCGACCGGCCGGGTGGGCCGCTTCCTGAACGTCACCGAGGAGACCGCCCGGCTGGTCAAGGTCGGTCCGATCAAGACGCAGAGCGAGAGCGTGGCGGCCCTGCTGCGCTCGCCGATGACCGCGGTGCACGTGGTCACGCTGCTGGAGGAGATGCCGGTCCAGGAGAGCCTGGACGCCATCACCGAGCTGAAGGCGCTGAACATCCCGGTCGGCCGGGTCATCGTGAACGGCGCCCGGCCCGCCCTGCTCCCGGCCGGCAAGGTGACCAAGGCGGAGATCAAGCGCGGCCTCACCGCGGCCGGGCTGCCCGCTTCCCAGGGCACGGTGAGCCAACTCGCAGCCGAGGCACAGGCACACCTGACCCGGCGCGAGCTGGAGGAGTCACTGCGGATGGAGTTGGCCGAGCTGGGACGGCCGATGGTGGAGCTGCCGCAGCTGCCGGAGGGGGTCGACCTGGCGGGTTTGAAGCTGTTCGCGGCCCGACTGATGCAGGCTTGATCAGGGCATTGTCCGATCAAGACGCCTTACTCTGGAGTAGTGGCTGAATTGACCGCCCCACGCCTCGACGTCGACGCGCTCCTCGCCGACCCGGCCATCCGCATCGTGGTGTGCTGCGGCTCGGGCGGGGTCGGCAAAACTACTACCGCTGCCGCTCTCGGCCTGCGCGCCGCTGAGGTGCACGGCCGCCGCACCGTCGTGCTCACCATCGACCCGGCCCGGCGCCTGGCGCAGTCCATGGGCTTGACCGAGCTCGACAACACGCCCCGGCAGGTCAAGGGCATCGACGCCTCGGCCGGCGGCGGTGAGCTACACGCCATGATGCTCGACATGAAGCGCACGTTCGACGAGGTGGTGGAGCAGCACACCACGCCGAAGCGCGCGGCGGAGATCTTCGCCAACCCGTTCTACCAGGCCATGAGCTCGACCTTCGCCGGCACGCAGGAGTACATGGCGATGGAGAAGCTGGGCCAGCTGCGGGCCGGCGAGGAGTGGGACCTGATCGTGGTCGACACGCCGCCGTCGCGTTCCGCGCTCGACTTCCTGGACGCGCCGGCGCGGCTGTCCCGGTTCCTCGACGGGCGGATGCTGCGGATGCTGCTGGCGCCCGCGCGGACCGGCGGGCGGAGCATGTTCAGCCTGGTGACGGCGTCGTTCGGGCTGTTCTCCCGGGCGGTGCAGAAAATCCTGGGCGCGCAGCTGCTCACCGACCTGTCCGGCTTCGTCGCCGCGCTGGACTCGATGTTCGGCGGTTTCCGGCAGCGCGCCGACCAGACGTACCGGATCCTGCAGGACCCGCAGACGGCGTTCCTGCTGGTGGCCGCGCCGGAGCGGGACGCCATCCGGGAGGCGGCGTACTTCGCGGAGCGGCTGGTGGCCGAGCGGATGCCGCTGAGCGGCCTGGTGCTCAACCGGATGCATCAGACCGAGCCGGCCGGCCTGACCGCGGAGGAGAGCGAGGCGGCAGCCGAGCGGCTGGAGGCCGACGACGACCTGCGGTCGGCCGCTGACGTGCTGCGCATCCACGCGGCGCTGCTGCGGCAGACCGACCGTGAGATCCGGGTGTCCGCCACCTTCACCGACGCGTTTCCGGCGGTTCCCACCACCGCGATCGCCGCGCAGCCCGCCGACGTGCACGACGTCGACGGGCTGCGGACGATCGGAGCATTGCTCGCTTGATCAGCGCGCGGTTCCTACTCGCCTGATCAGCGGGTGGAGACGAGCACCTTGTCGGCGCCCTTCTCCCGCAGTGCGGCCTCGAACATCTTCCGCCAGCTCGCCACATGCGGGTGACGGCGCAACAGTGCCCGCCGCTCCCGTTCCGTCATGCCTCCCCAGACGCCGAACTCAATGCGGTTGTCCAGGGCGTCGGCGAGGCACTCGTAGCGGACCGGGCAGCTGCGGCAGATCCTCTTCGCCACGTTCTGCTCGGCGCCCTGCACGAACAGCGCGTCAGGGTCGCCACTCTGACATGCCGCCATGCTGGGCCAGTCGCTGATCATCCCCACGGTTAACGTCCCCCCTTGCTTTTCACCCCCTGCGTCTGCGCGGCCCCGATGTCCCCCCGGGTACGAACTCCCTGCCGCGCAGACGCCGTGCGATGTCTCGCCGGACCATCATGCTCTGTAGTTGGGCGATTACGCAACGTTGTCCCTCAAATACGTATAGCCCGGTAGTTCCGGGCATACTGGCCAGGGAGGTGTAGCGGAACGGGGGTATCTTCGGTGCAGAAGCACGAAAACGCTCCGCCGACCCGGGTGACACGTCACACTCTTATCGGGCGAGTGGGACCTTCTCGGCGGGCAGTCGCGTGCACTGTTCGCGTACCCTGCTCGGGTGACCTCCTGGCTTCGCAGACGCGATCACAACATCTTCACGAACGCGACCTCGCTCATGGTGTGCGGCCTGCTGGCCGGCGTGGTCGTTGCGGCAGCCGCGTTCCCCGCCGCGGCTATGACCGGACTAGCCGCAAAAGCGGGTGGCCAGACGTTCGCGAATCTGCCCAGTGAGCTCAAGGAATTCAGTTCTCCGCAGATCAGCCGGATCTACGCCTCCGACGGGCGCACGCAGCTCTCGCAGTTCTACGACGAGTTCCGCAGCGACGTGCCGCTGAAGGACATCTCCAAGAACATGCAGGCCGCGATCCTGGCCGCCGAGGACCGCAAGTTCTACGACCACAACGGCGTCGACCTCAAGGGCGTCGCCCGCGCGTTCGTGGGCAACAGCCAGGGCGGCGCCCAGCAGGGCGCCTCGACCCTCACCATGCAGTACGTGCGGATGTCGCTGGCCTACTCGGCCACCAACCCGCAGGAGGTGGTCGACGCCACCGAGGACAGCGCGAAGCGCAAGATCACCGAGATGAAGTACGCGCTGCAGGTCGAGAAGCAGCTCACCAAGGACCAGATCCTGGAGCGCTACCTCAACACCGCGCCGTTCGGCGCCCAGGCCTACGGAGTCTTCGCCGCCAGCCAGGTCTACTTCAACAAGAAGCCGAAGGACCTGAGCATCGCCGAGTCGGCCATGCTCGCCGGCATGGTGAAGGCCCCGACCAGCTACAACCCGACGACGCCGGCCGGACACAAGGAAATCACCGCGCGGCGCGACAACTACATCATCCCCGGCATGGTCACCATGGGCGCGATCACCCAGGCGCAGGCCGACGAGGCGAAGAAGGAGAAGGTCCCCACCAAGGTCAAGCAGATCGGCAACGGCTGCACCTCGGTGGCGAAGAACTACTGGGGCTTCTTCTGCGACTACTTCTACCGCTGGTGGATGCAGCAGCCCGCCTTCGGCTCGACGGAGTACGACCGGGAGCGCCGGCTGAAGAGCGGCGGCTACCGGGTCGTCACCACGATCGACCTGAAGGGCCAGGCGGCGGCCCGGACCGAGATCGCCAAGCGGCAGAAGGACGAGAGCCAGAACGCGGTGCTGCTGGCCGGCATCGAACCGGCCACCGGCAAGGTCCGGCTGCTCGCGGCGAACCGGAAGTACAAGCTCGACGACCCCGACAACCCGCAGAACAAGATCTCCTCGGACCCGAAGAAGGCCGCCAAGAAGATCCGGGGCACCCACCCGAACACCACGAACCCGCTGCTGAGCGGCGGTGGCGACATCAACGGCTATCAGGCCGGCTCGGTGTTCAAGATCTTCACGATCATCGCCGGTCTGGAAGCGGGCTACCCGCTCGGCTACACGATCAAGACCGAGGCGCAGTACGAGTCGAAGTACAAGACCAGCCCCAGCGACTCCTCCGCGTGCCGCGGCACCAGCCAGTGGTGCCCGAAGAACTCCGGCAAGGGTGTGGGCGTCTTCACCATGTGGAGCGCGTTCGCGAAGTCGATCAACACGTACTTCGTGCCGCTGGAGGAGCGGGCCGGCGCCGACAAGGTGGTGGCCGTGGCCAAGCGGTTCGGCGTGCAGTTCCGGGCGGGCAACGACAAGGACATGGCCGACAACCCGGAGAAGGCGAAGGGCTGGGGCGCGTTCACTCTCGGCGTGTCGAGCTCGACCCCGCTGGACATGGCGAACGCGTACGCGACGCTCGCCGGTGACGGCATGTACTGCCAGCCGACCCCGGTGGAGAACATCACCACCAAGGACGGCGAGAAGCTCGAGATCGGCAAGCCGCACTGCATCCGGGCCACCACCAAGGACGTGGCCCGGGCGGCGCTGGACGCGGCCCGCTGCCCGGTCGGCGACTCGGCCCAGATGGGTGCCTGCAACGGCTCCACCGCCGGCCCGACCAAGGGCATCGTCGGCCACCCGGTCTTCGGCAAGTCCGGCACCACCGACAACGACAAGACCGCGTCGCTGATCGCCGGCACCACGAAGCTGGTCGTCGCCGGTTACATGGCCAACCCGGACTACGCGGAGCACCGCGACCGGATGAGCCACGACATCATCAACCCGGCGGTGCAGCACACGCTCAAGGAATACATGAAGGGCAAGCCGAAGCAGCAGTTCAAGAAGCCCGGCAGCACCAAGATCGCGTACGGCGATCAGCGCTCGATCCCGAACGTGGAGTGCGACTCGCTCGGTGCGGCCCGCGCCAAGCTGGAGAGTGCGGGCTTCGAGGTGTCGATCGGCAGCGAGGTCGACTCGAAGTGCCCGAAGGGCACCGCGGCGGGCACCAACCCGAGTGGCCGGACGATCAAGAACGGCGCCGTGATCATCGAGGTCAGCAACGGCAAGAACGAGAAGCCGGAAACCCCGGAGGGCGGCCCACAGCCGCCGGGTCCGGGCCGGGGCAACGGCAACTAGCGCAGCACCGGAAACGGGCGGGAGAGTCGATCTCCCGCCCGTTTTCGCGTACCCGAGGGTGTCGCCGGGGCCTCAGCCGAGCTGGCGCCGCACCTCGGCGGCCACCCGGCCGCCCTCGGCGCGCCCCGCCACGGCCGCCTGGGCCGCCTTCATGGCCGGGCCCATCTGGGCCTTGCCGCTGAACCCGCCCGCGGCGAGCGCCTCGGCAACCAGCGCGCTGATCTCGTCGTCGGAGAGCTGCTTCGGCAGGTAGCGGTCCAGCACCTCGCCCTCGGCCGACTCCTTGGCCGCCTGGTCGGCACGGCCCGCACCGGCGAAGGCGGTCGCCGCCTCACGCCGCTTCTTCGCCTCCTTGGTGAGCACCGTCAGCACCTCGTCGTCGGTGAGCTCACGGGCCTCGTCCCCGGCGACCTCGGCGGTGCGCACGGCGGACAGCGCCATCCGCAGCGTCGAGGTGGTCAGCTCGTCCCGGGACTTCATCGCGGCGTGCAGGTCATCGTTCAGGCGGTCTTTCAGCGTTCCCATGGACGGAGAAACTACCCTTGCCGTCATGCGTAAGCGCTCCCTTATTTCGGCCGCCGCCGCTCTGACCGCGCTGGGCGGCGCGACGTTCGCCTATGCCTCCCTGATCGAGCGCAACATGTTCACGCTCCGGCGCTTCGACGTCCCGGTGCTGGAGCCGGACGCGGAACCGCTGCGCATCCTGCACCTGTCGGACCTGCACATGATGCCGGAGCAGCGGCGCAAGCAGGACTGGGTGGCCGCGCTCGTCGGCACCGACCCGGACCTGGTCGTCGTCACCGGCGACAACATGGCCTCGCCGTACTCGGTGCCCGGTGTGCTGCGCGCCCTGGAGCCGCTGCTCGACCGGCCCGGCGCGTTCGTCTTCGGCTCCAACGACTACCGCGGTCCGGTGTGGAAGAACCCCCTGCAGTACCTGCTGCCCGAGCGGGAGTACGTGCAGGGTGTCGACCTGCCCGCCGACGACCTGCGGGACGCCTTCACCGACGCCGGCTGGGCCGACCTGAACAACGCCCGCACCATCCTCAAGGCCGGCGGCCGCTCGATCGAGCTGGCCGGCGTCGACGACCCGCACGTCGACCGCGACGACTACGCCGCCGTCGCCGGTCCGATCAGCCCCGGCGCCGACCTGCACCTGGGCGTCACCCACACGCCCGCCTCCCGGGTCCTGGACGCGATGGCCTCGGACGGTTTCGACCTGCTGCTCGCCGGCCACACCCATGGCGGCCAGGTCTGCGTGCCCGGCTACGGCGCCCTCACCACCAACTGCGACCTGCCGCGGACCATGGCGAAAGGCCTGCACCGCTGGCCCGGCTCGGAGGCCTGGCTGCACGTCTCGGCCGGATTGGGCACTCATCCCACCGCGCCGATCCGCTTCGCCTGCCGCCCGGAGGCCACGCTGCTGACACTGATACCGCGCTGACCTGCGGTTTCGCTGTTCGGGGATACCGGTTGGCGGGGCGCTGAGGGCGTCAGCTAGTATTTCTCTCGCAGCTCGGGGTGTGGCGCAGCTTGGTAGCGCGCTTCGTTCGGGACGAAGAGGCCGTGGGTTCAAATCCCGCCACCCCGACCACGTGGTTGCAGGTCAGGCCCGGTCACCGCTCACGGTGACCGGGCCTGCCGCTTCTGTGCGCCCGGACGAGTCGCCGCCGAACCTTAATGTGCTCGCCGGCCACGCCGATGGGAGCGCTGTGATGGACGGGGAAGACTCTCTGCTGCGTCGCCGTCGCGCTGTCGAGGCCAGCACGTTCGCGGCGCGCGCCAGCGGTTTGATCTCGACGGTCTTTCTCGTCTTCGGCTGGCTGCCACTGCCGGGCGGAACGGCTGCCGATCTCAAAGGCGCGTGCCTCGCCGGAATCGCGATCATGATTCTGGGCAATGTGATGGCGGTGCTCAACTACCGTCGGCCTGACGGTCCGCGCTACGACCGTTTCAGCGCCGTCCAGGTCGTCTGCGACATGCTGGTCATGATCGGGATCGTGGCGGTCTTCCAGATCAGCAGCGACATCACGACATGGCCGGGTCTCGCGATCCCCATCGTGTCCGCTGCCGTTCGCCACCGGCTCCGCGGCGCGCTGATCTCCTGGGCGGTCTCCTCCGCGGCGTTCGCGACGATACTGATCGCTCTCGGGGACCGCGCGGACCGGCCGGAGGACCTGCCCTACGCGATTGTCGTGCATCTGGTGGTCGCCCTGCACGCGGGCACGCAGTCGTCCGCCTTCGCTCGTCATATCCAGCAGCTGGATGCGGCTCGGGAGGCGATGCACCACCAGGCGTCACACGACCTGCTCACCGGTCTGCCCAACCGGGCCAGCCTCGCGGAGCACGCCGAGAAGTCAGTACGAACGCCGATGGCGGTCCTGCTGCTCGACCTCAACGGCTTCAAGCAGGTCAACGACACCCATGGGCACGCTGCGGGTGACCGTCTGCTGCGCGAGCTGGCCCAGCGGGTCACCGACGTTCTGCCGGAGAAGGATCTGGCGTGCCGCCTCGGCGGCGATGAGTTCGTGGTGCTGTTGCCCGATGCCGGACTTGACGAGGCCGCCGATCTGGCGGATCGGATCCGCAACGCCATCACGGCGCCGATTGACCTCGGCGGCCCGATCGTCACCGTCGGAGTGAGCATCGGTGCGGCAGGGCGTGGTGCCGGTGAGTCCATCAGCCTGGACGATCTGCTGGTCGAGGCCGACGCCGCGATGTACCGCAACAAGCACCGCTCCCGGGCTGCCTGACCCGGCCCGGACCACCGGAGTTGTCGGTCAGAGAGCCAGCTGAGCACCCACCTTGCGAGGCGCCACCTGCTGGGGAACCGCGTACGGCCCGAGCATCGTCTCCACCACGGGGGCGATGGACGGGCGGTCGCTGAGCTGCATGAGCCGGGTGGCCCGGGCGAGGGAGCCGGTCTCGCCGTCGCGGAAGCCCTCCCGGTAGCCGCGCTCGTAACGTTCGCCACGGCCGAGGGCACGCCCCAGGGCGAAGCAGGAGGAGCCGGCGAGGGCGAGCAGGAAGAGCATCGCGAAGGGTGTCACAGAACTTTCCTTCCGGGCGCAAGCCGCTAATTAGGCGAAAGCTACCCCAAACAGACATAAGATGCGGTAATGCGGTGATCAAGTACGCCAACGGGTGACCGCCAGGGGTGCCGTACGGGCCTACCCGGCGGCCTGACAAGCTGGATCCTTGTGACTGACTCCGACCTTGCCCGCCAGGTTCGCAGCGTGAGCCGGCTGACCGGCGAATTCACCCTGCGCTCCGGCCGCACCGCCACCGAATACTTCGACAAGTACCAGTTCGAGGCCGACCCGGTCCTGCTCGACAAGCTGGCCGAGCAGCTGGCCGTCCTGATCCCGGAGGGCACCGAGGTCCTCGCCGGGCTGGAGATGGGCGGCATCGCGGTCGTCACCGCCCTGGCCCGGCACGCCGGCTTGCCCACCGCGTTCGTCCGCAAGCAGGCCAAGCAGTACGGCACCGCCCGCCTCGCCGAAGGCGCCGAGGTCGCCGGCCGCCGCGTGCTGGTGGTCGAGGACGTGGTGACCTCCGGCGGCCAGGTGGTCATCTCCACCAACGACCTGCGCAAGCTCGGCGCGCACGTCGACCACGCGCTCTGCGTGATCGACCGCCAGGAGGGCGGCGCCCAGGCGCTGGCCGCCGAGGGCATCACGCTGCGGGCCCTGCTGACCCGCGCCGACCTCGACGCCGCCGCCTGACCGTCACCCACCCGCCGCTGACGCTGACGCGGGCGGCGGCGGGTGGGGACCGGTCAGGGCAGCGTTTCCTCGCGGACCCACGTCACGTAGGCCGGATTGGCGGCCAGCACGGGCAGGGCGAGCACGCACGGCACGTCGTACGGATGCTCGGTGTTGGCCCGCTCGATGATCCGGTCGACCAGGTCGGCCCGGGTGTGCAGGGCGACCCGCGCCTCCGGGTCGTCCTGGATCGCGCCGTCCCAGCGGTAGATGGAGCGGATCGCGGTGACCTGCTGGCCGCACGCGGCGAGCCGGTCGGACACCAGCCGGCGGGTGAAGTCGGCCAGCCACTCCGGGTCGGCGGCGGTGATCACGACCTCGCAGATGCCGGTGCCGGCCGGGTCAGCCATCGGCCCGTTTGCTCAGCTCGGTGGCGATCAGCTCGGCGATCTGCACCGTGTTCAGCGCCGCGCCCTTGCGCATGTTGTCGCCGGTCACGAAGAGCGAGAGGGCCCGCGGATCGTCCATGGCGCGGCGGATCCGGCCCACCCAGGACGGGTCCGTGCCGACCGCGTCGATCGGCATCGGGAACTCGCCGGCCTCGGGGTCGTCGACCAGGATGACACCGGGCGCGTTGCGCAGCACCTGCCGGGCGCCGTCGGCGGTGACCTCGGAGGCGAAGACCGCGTGCACGGCGACCGAATGGCCGGTGACCACCGGCACCCGCACGCAGGTGGCGGAGACCTTCAGCGCCGGAATGCCGAGGATCTTCCGGGACTCGTTGCGGAGTTTCAGCTCCTCCGAGGACCAGCCGAGATCGGCGAGCTGGCCGGACCAGGGCACCACGTTGAGCGCGAGCGGCGCCGGGAACGGGCCCAGATCGTCGCCGACCGCCTGGCGCACGTTGCCCGGCCGGGAGCCGAGCAGCCGGTCGCCGGCCACCTTGGAGAGCTGGTCGTGCAGGGTGTCCACGCCGAACTGGCCGGCGCCGGACGCCGACTGGTACGAGGCCAGGACGAGTTCGCGCAGCCCGTACTCGTAGTGCAGCGGCGCCACGGCCATGATCATCGCCGCGGTGGTGCAGTTCGCGCTGGAGACGATGCCGCGCGGGCGGTGCCCGGCCACCTCACGGTTGACCTCGGGCACCACCAGCGGAACGTCGGGCTCCATCCGGAAGGCGGAGGAGTTGTCGACCACGACCGCGCCGCGGGCGACCGCGATCGGCGCCCACTGCAGCGACACGTCGTCGGGCACGTCGAACATGGCCACGTCGACGCCGTCGAACGCGTCGGCGCTGAGCTCACGCACGACCAACTGCTCACCCCGGCAGGTCAGCACCTTGCCGGCCGACCGGGCCGTGGCGATCAGCCGGATCTCGCCCCAGACGTTGCGCCGCGACGAGAGCAGCTCGAGCATGACGGACCCGACGGAGCCGGTGGCTCCGACGACGGCCAGCGTTGGCTGCGCCATCGGCCGGGTTACCGGCCGGTGCCCGCGTAGACGACTGCCTCCTCGTTACCCCCGAGCTCGAACTGGTCGTGAACGGCACGGACCGCGGTGTCGAGGTCGGTGTCCCGGCAGACGACCGAGACCCGGATCTCCGAGGTGGAGATCATCTCGATGTTGACGCCGGCCGCACCGATGCAGGCGAAGAAGGCCGCCGCGACACCCGGGTGCGAGCGCATGCCCGCGCCGATCAGCGAGACCTTGCCGACGTGGTCGTCGAAGAGCAGGCTCTTGAACTTGATCTGGTCCTTGATCTTGTCGAGCGCCGCCATCGCGCCCGGCCCGTCGGCCTTGGGCAGCGTGAACGAGATGTCGGTGCGCCCGGTGCCCTCGGTGGAGACGTTCTGCACGATCATGTCGATGTCGATGTTCGCCTGGGCGACGGTCTCGAAGATCCGGCCGGCGGCGCCCGGCTCGTCCGGCACCCCCACGATCGTGATCTTGGCTTCGCTGCGGTCGTGAGCGACCCCGGTGATCAGTGCTTGCTCCACGTCGAGGTCCTCCATCGATCCGGTGACGAGCGTGCCTTCTTTGTTCGAGTACGACGAGCGTACGTGGATCGGCACCTTGAAGCGGCGCGCGTATTCCACGCATCGCAACATCAGCACCTTCGCCCCGCCCGCGGCAAGCTCGAGCATCTCTTCGTACGTGATCTTCTTGATGTGCTGCGCGTCCGGCACGATCCGCGGGTCGGCGGTGAAGACGCCGTCCACGTCGGTGTAGATCTCGCAGACGTCGGCGTGCAACGCCGCGGCGAGCGCCACCGCGGTGGTGTCCGAACCGCCGCGACCGAGCGTGGTGATGTCCTTGGTGTCCTGCGAGACGCCCTGGAACCCGGCGACGATGGCGATCGCGCCCTCGTCGAGCGCGGTCCGCAGGCGACCGGGGGTCACGTCGATGATCCGGGCCTTGCCGTGCGCCGAGGTGGTGATCACGCCGGCCTGCGAGCCGGTGTAGGACCGGGCCTCGTAACCCAGGTTGTGGATCGCCATGGCGAGCAGCGCCATCGAGATCCGCTCACCGGCGGTGAGCAGCATGTCCAGCTCGCGACCGGGCGGCAGCGGACTGACCTGGTTGGCCAGGTCGAGGAGCTCGTCCGTGGTGTCACCCATCGCGGAGACGACGACCACGACGTCGTCGCCGGCCTTGCGGGCGGCCACGATGCGCTCGGCCACGCGCTTGATGCGCTCGGCGGTCCCGACCGACGAACCACCGTACTTCTGCACCACAAGAGCCACGGCGAACCAATCCTCCAGCTAATCAGTCGGAACCACCCTAGCCGCGCCTGTGCTGCTGCTCGACAGGCGATCCCAGAATCCGGCCGGTACGGGCGCGACACGCCGGAGGCACAGAGGCCGCGTGTCGCGGGATGAGGTGAAGAATGTCGCGGTGCGCCTTTCCGCGTTGACCGTCATCCTCCTGGCCGCCGGCCTGGTCGGGTGCAGCGCCGGCGACCCCGAGGCGACACCGTCGGGCAGCCCGGCGCCCCCGGCCTCCGCCGAACCAGCCGGCGACGCCCGTGACGCCCTCGCCGGCCTGGCCGCTCTCGGCCTGGATCTGCGGTACGCCGCGCTCTACTCCTGGGACGTCGGTGACGGCGCGCCGCGCAGCGTGGTGGCGACCGTGGCGAAGGACGGCAGCTGGCGGGTGGACATCCCGAACGGCGCGCTCGGCGGCACGGCCGGCGTCTCGGTGGTCCGCACCGCCAACGGCGTCTACCAGTGCAGCCTGCCCACCCCCACCACCCCGGTCACGCCGGGCTGCGTCCGGGTGGCCGAGCGCGGTGAGAAGGTGCCGCGCAAGTACGACCCGAAGGTGCAGCGCCTGTTCCGGCAGTGGCTGTCGGTCTTCACCGACCGGCAGGCGCCGCTGGCCGTCTCCGCGGTGCAGCCGCTCGCCGGCGCGCAGGGCTCCTGTTACGCGGTGGACTCGGTCTCGGCCGCTCTGGACGCGCCGGTCGACGTCGGCATCTACTGCTACTCCCCGGAGGGCCTGCTGACCGCGGCCCGGGTCGACTTCGGCGTGTTCAAGCTGGTGCAGAAGATCGACGGGCCGGAGGCGGTGCAGATGCCCGGCCCGGAGACGGGCGGCCAGCCGATGGGAATGAAGAGCCCTCCGCCGGTGGTACAGCCCAGCTTCGCGCCGCCCGCCTGAGTCCCACGATCCGGGCGATAGGTTAGCCGTGCGGAAGTGGATCACGTAACGTGTTTGGCGACATGTGGCATGCGTACCTTCTCCTTCGCTGCCGCGACGAGGCCCCATTCCAGGCCGGCACCTCGTCGCGGAGTTGATGCACGCCGCCTGCTCGTCTTCGTTCTGACAGGAGCAGCCACATGTCCACCAACCCGTTCGAGACTCAGCGGCCCAGCGCCATGCCCTTCCAGCGCTACGAGCCGTACCAGAAGCAGTTCTCCATCTCCGTGCCCGACCGGCAATGGCCGTCGCGGCACGTCGAGAAAGCCCCCCGCTGGTGCGCGGTCGACCTGCGCGACGGCAACCAGGCCCTGATCGACCCGATGTCCCCGGAACGCAAGCGGCGGATGTTCATGCTGCTGGTGAAGATGGGTTACAAGGAGATCGAGGTCGGCTTCCCGGCCGCCAGCCAGACCGACTTCGATTTCGTACGGCAGCTGATCGAGCAGGACCTGATCCCGGACGACGTCACCATCCAGGTGCTGGTGCAGTGCCGTGAGCACCTGATCGACCGCACCTTCGAGGCGATCCGCGGCGCCAAGCGGGCCATCGTGCACTTCTACAACTCGACCTCGACGCTGCAGCGGCGCGTGGTGTTCGGCCTGGACAAGGACGGCATCACCGACATCGCCACGACCGGCGCCCGGCTCTGCCAGAAGTACGCGGAGATCCACACCCCGGACACCGAAATCTTCTACGAGTACTCGCCGGAGTCCTACACCGGCACCGAGCTGGAGTACGCACTGGAGATCTGCTCCGCGGTCATCGACGTGATCGACCCGACCCCGGACCGTCCGCTGATCATCAACCTGCCGGCCACGGTCGAGATGGCCACGCCGAACGTCTACGCCGACTCGATCGAGTGGATGCACCGCAACCTGCCGCGGCGCGACAGCATCGTGCTGAGCCTGCACCCGCACAACGACCGGGGCACCGGGGTGGCCGCCGCCGAGCTGGGCCTGCTGGCCGGCGCCGACCGGATCGAGGGCTGCCTGTTCGGCAACGGCGAGCGCACCGGCAACGTCGACCTGGTCACGCTGGGGCTGAACCTGTTCTCCCAGGGCATCGACCCGCAGGTGGACTTCTCGAACATCGACGAGATCAAGCGCACCGTGGAGTACTGCAACCAGCTGCCGGTGCACGAGCGCCACCCGTACGCGGGTGATCTGGTCTACACCGCGTTCTCCGGCTCGCACCAGGACGCGATCAAGAAGGGCTTCGCCGCGCTGCAGGCCGACGCGGACGCCGCCGGCGTCGACATCGACTCCTTCACCTGGGGTGTGCCCTACCTGCCGGTCGACCCGAAGGACCTGGGCCGCACCTACGAGGCGGTCATCCGGGTCAACTCGCAGTCCGGCAAGGGCGGCGTGGCGTACATCATGAAGGAGGAGCACAAGCTCGACCTGCCGCGGCGGCTGCAGATCGAGTTCTCCGGCGTGGTGCAGCACCACACCGACGAGGAGGGCGGCGAGGTCGGCCCGCAGCAGATGTGGGACATCTTCGCCGGTGAGTACCTGGTGGAGAACCAGGTCGCGACCGCCTTCAAGGTGGATAGCTACAGCACGTCGACCGTGGACGGCAAGGTCGAGATCGACGTCCAGGTGTTCCACCGGGGTGTGCGTCGGCCGCTGGTCGGCGTCGGCAACGGCCCGATCGCCGCGTTCGTGCAGGCCATCGAGCCGCTGGGGATCACCGCCCGGGTGCTGGACTACAACGAGCACGCGCTGACCTCCGGCGGCGACGCCCAGGCCGCGGCGTATGTCGAGGTCGAGGTCGGCGACCGCACCGTGTGGGGCGTCGGCATCGACGCCAACATCGTGAGCGCCTCGATCAAAGCGGTGACCAGCGCGGTCAACCGCGCCCGCTGAGTTTCACCCGGCCGCGTGCCGCCCGTCACCCGGGTGGCACGCGGCAAGATCGGGTACGGGCACCGCATGCCTACGCTAGGAAACGTGTCCCCCCGATTCCTCCCCCTGCTCCTCGCCGCCGGTCTGCTCGCCGGCTGTGAAGTCGTCGACACCGGTCCCGCCGCCGAGCCCACCGGTTCCGCCGACGCCGTCGCCGAGCTCGACACGCTGACCGTGGCGAAAGCCGGTTCGATGCGTGGCTACAGCCGGGAGAAGTTCCCGCACTGGCGTGACACCGGCGACAACTGCGACGTCCGGGACACGGTCCTCAAGCGTGACGGCGAGAAGGTCAAGTTCTCCGGCTGCAACGTGGTCGCCGGCACCTGGGACAGCCTCTACGACGGCAAGGTCCTCAACTCACCGACCAAGGTCGACATCGATCACATGGTCCCGCTGGCGAACGCCTGGCGGTCCGGCGCGTCCGCGTGGAGCACCGACCAGCGCGAGGATTTCGCCAACGATCTGGACCGACCACAGCTGATCGCCGTTTCCCAGAACTCGAACCGGGCAAAGGGCGATCAGGACCCGTCGACCTGGAAACCGAGCGTCCGCGCGACCTGGTGTTCGTACGCCCAGGACTGGATCACCGTCAAGAGTTACTGGAAGCTGACCGTGACCAGCGCGGAGAAGGACGCGCTCACCGACATGCTGGAGACCTGCTGATGGCTGAGGCGAAGCAGACCAGAACCACCGACATCACCGCCGGCCCGGGTGGGGTGATGACCGACGACGTGGGTGTCGTGACCGGCGAGCTGACGCTGCGCAGCGAGTTCTCCGCCGGCGCCGCCGTGCTCACCGTGCAGTACAAGGAGGCCGAGGAGTGGTACTCGGTGAGCGGCGGCCGGACCCCGCTGGCCGATCCGTCCGATCTGGAGGCCGTGCACGCGATCGCGGTCGCGCTGCTGAACCGCCCCGAAGGCTGACATCTCCTCTATCCCCAATTCGCGTCGATGTATCTCGGCACGCTCGGCGACATCCGCCCGCCGATGCTGAATGACGTCGTCACCGCGTTGAGGGAGGAAGAGGATGAGAAGACTCGTATGGTCCGCCCGCGTCACAGCGGGCCTGCTGTCCACGGCCGGGCTGGGCCTGGTCGCCGCGCCCGCGCAGGCGGCAGCCCTCGGCGAGGTCAGCCTGCACCCCGGCCCGGACGGTAGCTATGTGCGTTACGTGGCCGCGAAGAACGCGACCAACAAGGTGGTCATCACCCGCTCCGGCAACACCGTGACGATCGATGACCGGGTCAAGATCAAGGCGGGCACGGACTGCACGGCGGTCAAGGGCGACAAGACCAAGGTGCGCTGCACCTCGCCGGACACCACTGAAGTTCGGATGTGGCTCTTCGACAAGGGCGATGCGGCGGTCAACCGGACCAGCCTGATGCTCAACGTCTACGGCGGCAGCGGCAACGACTCGATCACCGGCGGTTCGCAACGAGACCTGCTCCGTGGCGAGTCCGGCAACGACAAGATCTGGGGCCAAGGTGGCCGCGACAAGTTGTACGGCGACTCCGGCAGCGACCGGCTCTACGGCGGCACCGGCATCGACGACATCTACAACGGCAACGGCACCGACGTCGTGTACGGCAACAGCGGCAGCGACCGCCTGCACGGCAGCGACGGCGACGGCAACGACAAGCTGTACGGCGGCACCGGCAACGACCAGTTCATGCCCGCGAGGAACGTGGACGGCGCCGACCTGTTCGTCGGCAACTCCGGCACCGACGCGGTGCACTACTGGTGGCGGGATCTCCCCGTCAGCGCCGACCTCGACGGGGCCAAGGGTGACGACGGCGCCAAGGGCGAGCGCGACACCATCTCGGCGGACATCGAGAACCTGAGCGGCGGCCAGGGCCACGACGTTCTTCGCGGCGACAAGGGCCGGAACGTGATCCGCGGCCAGTGGGGCAACGACCGCATCTACGGTGGCGGCGGCAACGACACCCTCGACGGCGAGAGCACGAACGATCAGATCTGGGGTCAGTCCGGGAACGACACGCTGATCGGCGGTGTCGGCGAGGACCGGATGTACGGCGGCGCCGGCAACGACACCCTCAACGGCGACGACATCTACATCGGCGAGCTGGATCGGCTCGACGGTGGCGCCAACACGGACGTCTGCCAGGCTTTCGCCCCCGACGTCAGGGTCAACTGCGAGCGCTGACCGCGCTTGATCTTCTTGTGTACGGTTCGCGCGATGCCCCTCCATCCATATAGGTGCGTTTGCACGGGGGAGAAGAAATGACAAGACTCGTCTGGCCGGCCAGGGTTGCCGTGGGTCTGCTGGCCACCGCCGGAATGGGCCTGATCGCCACGCCCGCGCAGGCCGCCAGCACCGGCGTCGCGCGCGTCAAGGACGGTTCCGCGATCCATTACGCCGCGGGCAACAACGCCACCAACAAGGTGGTGGTGACCCGATCCGGCCGGGTGGTGACGATCGACGATCGCGTCCCGATCCGTGCCGGCGCGGGCTGCGCTGCGGCCAAGAACGATCGGACCAAGGTCCGCTGCACTCTGAAGGACACGGCCCTCTGGGACAAGACCCTCGTGGTCAGCCTCGGCAACAGGAGCGACTCGCTGGTCAACCGGACCGCCGTCTCGTCGCTGGTGCGTGGTGGCAGCGGTAGCGACTCGCTCACCGGCGGCAGCCGTAACGACGAGCTCCACGGTGAATCCGGCAAGGACCGGCTCGTGGGCAGAAGCGGCAATGATCAGCTCTATGGCGGCACGAACGCTGACCGGCTCACCGGTGGCGGCGGCGTGGACAGCGTCAACGGCAACAGCGGTAACGACGTCCTTTACGGCAACAGCGGCAACGACCTGCTGAACGGCGGATCCGGCGACGACCAGCAGTACGCCGGAACGGGCAACGACCAGTTCTGGACCTGGGGTCCCGGCACTGACGGCAGCGACCTCATGTCCGGTGGCTCCGGCCGGGACAGCGTCAAATACGTCGCCCGGACCCTGCCCATTGTCGTCGACCTGGACGGCGCCAAGGGCGACGACGGCGCCAAGGGCGAACGCGACAGCGTCGGCGCCGACATCGAGGACCTCTTCGGCGGCTCCGGTGACGACGTCCTGGTGGGCAACGGTTCCGCCAACCGGCTCGACGGGGTTCTCGGCAACGACCGGCTCTACGGCGGCGACGGCAGCGACGACCTTTACGGCCACGCGGGCAACGACTTCCTCAGCGGCGAGGATCCGACCGGCGACGTTCCCGACCGGCTGGACGGCAACGAGGACACCGACGTCTGCAAGGCGTTCGCCGGTGACGTGAAGGTCAACTGCGAGGCCTGACCGGCCTTGATCCACAGCGGTACGTACCCACGGGGAGGAATATAGATGACAAGATTCGTTTGGCCGGCCAGAGTTGCCGTTGGCCTGCTGGCCACGGCCGGTCTGGGCCTGGCCGCCGCACCCGCGCAGGCGGCGTCCACCGGCGTGGTCTCCCTTCAGGGCGGCCTCACGGTGAAGTACGTGGCTGCCAAGAAGGCGACGAACAGGGTGGTCGTCACCCACTCGGGCAAGACGGTGACCATCGACGACCGCGTCAAGATCAAAGCCGGTAGCGGTTGCAAGGCCGTCAAGGGCGACAAGACCAAGGTGCGCTGCACCGGGTCTTCGCTCTCCGCACTCGAGGTCATCCTGCGCGACAAGAGCGACTCGGTGGTCAACAAGTCGGCGCTCAAGCTGCAGGCGTGGGGCGGAACCGGCAACGACACGCTCACCGGTGGATCACGGAGCGACACGCTGCTCGGTGAGTCCGGCAGCGACAAGCTCTACGGCCTGGGCGGCTTCGACGCGCTCCATGGCGGCTCGGGCGCCGACCGCCTGTACGGCGGCACCGAGGGTGACGCCCTGTGGGGCGAGAGCGGCACCGACGTGCTCTACGGCGGCAAGGGCAACGACGGGCTGAACGGCGGCACCGGCAACGACAAGGAGTACGGCCAGAGCGGCAACGACTCGTTCACCACGGGCAACGCCGCTGACGGGGCCGACCTGCTGGTCGGCAGTTCCGGCGAGGACGATGCCTACTACGCCGGCCGGCGTACTCCGGTCACCCTCGACGCCGACGGGCGCAAGGGTGACGACGGCGCCAAGGGCGAGCGGGACACCCTCTCGGCCGACATCGAGGTCCTGACCGGGGGCCAGGCCGACGACGTTCTGGTCGGCTCGAGCGCGGCGAACCGCATCCGTGGTCAGGCCGGCAACGACCGGATCTACGGTGCCGGCGGCAACGACCTCCTCCACGGCCAGCTCGGCAACGACCGGGTCTACGGCGGCGCCGGCAACGACCGGATCTGGGGGACTGAGGGCCAGGACAGCCTCTACGGGGAAGCCGGCAACGACGACCTCGACGGCGACGACTTCTCCACCGACACGCCCGACCGGCTGGACGGCGGCCCCAACACGGACGTCTGCCGGGTCTTCCCCGGCGACGTGGCGGTCAACTGCGAGAGCTGATCCGCGCTTGATCTTCGTGGATACGGTCTGAGCAATGCGTATCCGTCTGGCGCCCGTCCTGGCCGTGATCGTCCTGAGCCTTCCGCTCGCGGTCACGTCCGCATCGGCCGGGCGCAAGCCGGGTCCGCTACCGATCACGCTGGCCGGCGTCCTTCCGGCGCCGGCCGAGACCGAGCCGGAGGCCGAGGGCTTCCGGCTCGGCCCGGAAACGGCGATCGGCGCCACCGGTGCGGCCCGGCCGATCGCCGAGCAACTCGCCGCCGCCCTGCGCCCGGCCACCGGCTATGACCTGCCGGTCCGGGCCGGGGCGGCCGACATCACCCTGCTGCTCGACGCCCGCGCCGACCAGCGTCTCGGCGACGAGGGGTACGCGCTGACGATCCGCCCCGGCGGGGTGGAGTTGCGCGCCCATCGGCCCGCCGGACTGTTCGCCGGGGTGCAGACGCTGCGCCAGCTGCTGCCGACGGAGATCGAGGCGGACTCGGTGCAGCAGCGGGACTGGGAGTTGCCGGGCGGCCGGATCACCGACTGGCCGCGGTTCGGCTACCGGGGTGCGATGCTCGACCTGGCCCGGCACTTCCACACCCCGGCCGAGATCCGGCGATACATCGACCAGATCAGCCGCTTCAAGATCAATCATTTGCATCTGCACCTCGCCGACGACCAGGGCTGGCGGATCCAGATCGACAGCTGGCCACGGCTCGCCACGGTGGGCGGGGCCGAGGGCACCGGCGTACGCGGCATCGGCGGCGGCTACCTCACCAAGACCGACTACCGCGACCTGGTCCGGTACGCGGCCGAGCGCTTCGTCACCATCGTCCCCGAGATCGACATGCCGGGGCACGTCAACGCGGCCCAGGTGGCCTATCCGGAGCTGACCTGCGACGGGGTCGCGCCACGGCCCCGGATCGACATCCGGGTCGGATACAGCTCGCTCTGCACCGGCAAGGAGATCACCTACCGGTTCGCCGAGGACGTGATCCGGGAGATCGCCGAGCTGACGCCGGGGCCCTACCTGCACATCGGCGGCGACGAGGCGCACTCCACGCCGCACGACGGCTACCTCGCCTTCCAGCAGCGGGTCCTGCCGCTGGTCCGCAAGCACGGCAAGACGCCGGTCGGCTGGCAGGAGATCGCCCAGGCGCCGGCCGCCCGGGACGCGGTGGTGCAGTACTGGAACCACGAGGGCGCGACCGGGCCGGTCGTCGCGGCCGCCGCGGCCGGGGCGAAGGTGCTGCTCTCCCCGGCGAACCGGGCCTACCTCGACATGCAGTACGACCTGCTCACCCCGGGCGGGCTGCACTGGGCGGGAACCATCGAGGTGCGCACCGCGTACGACTGGGACCCCGGACGGCTGCTGCCCGCCGTACCCGAGAATTTGATTTTGGGGGTTGAGGCGCCGCTCTGGTCGGAGACCTTGCGCGATCTTGCCGACATCGAGTTCCAGGCCTTTCCGCGCCTGGTGGCGCTGGCCGAACTGGCCTGGTCGCCGCGGGCGACCCATGACTGGGAGTCGTTCCGCACCCGGCTCGGCGGTTACGGCCCGCGCTGGACCCGGCAGGGTGTCCGCTTCTACAGTTCGCCGCAGATCCGCTGGTCATAGGCTGTTTGCGCCGTCCACTTACGATCCAGGCGAGTTCCACTACTGGAGGTTGAACAGATGTCCCGTTTGCTGCGGCTCGGCATCGTCTCACTCACCACGGCGGCCTCGGTGGCCGCTTTCGCCACGCCGGCGTCCGCGGCCAGCGTCGGCACGATCAAGGTCTTCGACGGCAGCAAGGTCAAGTTCCAGGCCGGGTCCGGCAAGACCAACAAGGTGACGATCACCCGCTCCGGGCTGACCGTCACGATCGACGACCGCGTCAAGATCAAGGCGGGCACGGGCTGCAAGGCGGTCAAGGGTGACACCACCAAGGTCCGCTGCACGGTCGCCGATCTCGCGGCCGCTCGGGTGATTCTCGACCTGTCCGACGGCAACGACACCCTGACCAACCGCAGCGACCTGGCGATCACCGCCAACGGCGGGCGTGGCCGGGACAGCCTGACCGGCGGCTCGGCTGCGGAGGCGCTGCTCGGTGGCGCGGGCGTCGACCGGATCTACGGTGGCGCCGGCAACGACCACCTGAACGGCACCACCGAGAACGACTACATCCGCGGCGGCGCGGGCGACGACGAGGTGGTCGGCGGCTTCGGCAACGACGAGTTGCGCGGCGGCCCGGGCAACGACCGGATCTCCGGCGGCCGGGGTGACGACGTCGCCTACGGCAACACCGGCAACGACTCGATCAACGGCCGGATCGGCAACGACAAGCTCTACGGCGGCAGCGGCAACGACGTGGTCCAGGGCGATGCCCACAATGACCGGGTTTACGGAAATACTGGTAATGACAGGATTTTCGGTGGCTACGGCGTCGACAAGGTCTTCGGCGGCGACGGCAACGACCTGGTCAACGGTTCGCTCGAAGCCGTCGGCAGCACTCTCTACGACACCGTCGCGGACCAGCTCGACGGCGGGAACCAGACCGACACCTGCGAGAGCGTCAAGGCGAACGACTCGGTCTACGCCTGCGAGATCGTCACGAACGTCGGCTGAGCACGGCAAAAGGAACGGCCCCGCAGACCGATGTCTGCGGGGCCGTCGCGGTTCTCAGGCCTTCGCGCCGGCCGACCGGCGGCCGGCCACCTCCTCGTCGCTCGCCACCGGGAAGTGGCACGCGGTCAGGTGCGAGCCCGGGTCGTCGAGACGCTGCACCAGCGGCGGCTCCTCGGTGGCGCAGATGTCCTGCGCCTTCCAGCACCGGGTCCGGAACCGGCAACCCGACGGCGGGTTGATCGGGCTCGGCACATCGCCGGTGAGCAGCACGCGCTCGCGCTGCGCGCGATCGCGGCGAACCGGGTCCGGCACCGGCACGGCCGACATCAGAGCGACCGTGTACGGGTGGCGCGGGTTGGTGTACAACTCGTCCCGCTCCGCGATCTCCACGATCTTGCCGAGGTACATGACCGCGACCCGGTCGGAGATGTGTTTCACCACTGACAGGTCGTGCGCGATGAACACGTAGGTCAGGTCGAACTCGTTCTGCAGGTCCTCGAGCAGGTTCACCACCTGCGCCTGGATCGACACGTCCAGCGCGGAGACCGGTTCGTCCGCCACGATCAGCTTCGGGCGCAGGGCGAGCGTACGGGCGATGCCGATGCGCTGCCGCTGGCCGCCGGAGAACTCGTGCGGGTAGCGGTTGTAGT
Organism: Actinoplanes sp. NPDC024001; assembly: GCF_040638955.1. Lineage (NCBI taxonomy): Bacteria > Bacillati > Actinomycetota > Actinomycetes > Micromonosporales > Micromonosporaceae > Actinoplanes > Actinoplanes sp. NPDC024001. The sequence goes on along the minus strand of NZ_JBEZZB010000008.1, from coordinate 9,461 downwards.
GCTCCGGGTTCAAGCCCACCAGCTTGAGCAGGTCCTGAACGGCCCGCTTGATGCCGTGCTCGGTCTGGACCTTCTGGATCCGGAACGGCGCACCGACGATCGCACCGACCGTGTGCCGCGGGTTCAGCGACGAGAACGGGTCCTGGAAGATCATCTGCATGTCCCGCCGCAGCGGGCGCAGCTTGCCCTGGCTGAGGTGGGCGATGTCCTGCCCGCCGTACTGGATCGAACCGCCGGTCGGCTCCAGCAGCCGGGTCAACAGCCGGCCGGTGGTGGACTTGCCACAACCGGACTCGCCCACCAGGCCGAGCGTCTCGCCCTTGAACACCTCGAAGTCCACGCCGTCGACGGCGCGCACCGCGCCGACCTGACGGCGCAGCAGGCCCTTGGTGATCGGGAAGTGCTTCTCCAGACCCTTGACGGAGAGAAGGGCTTCCTGGCTCATGAGGCCTCCAACTTCGGTTTTACCTCTTCCGCCCAGATCCGCTGCCGCTCCTCGGTGGGCAGGTGGCACCGGACCAGGTGGTTACTGCCGCCGGCCCGGACCAGCTCGGGCACGACCGTGGCACCCAGACCGCCTGTGCGCGGCTCGAAGGTGCAGCGCGGGCTGAAGGCACAGCCCTGCGGCAGGTTGATCAGTGACGGCGGCGAGCCGGGGATCGGCACCAGCCGCTCCTGAGTGGGCCGGTCCATCCGCGGCATGGAGCCGAGCAGACCCCAGGTGTACGGGTGCTCGGGCTGCTGGAAGATCGTCGCGGCCGAACCGTACTCGATGCACTTGCCGCCGTACATGACCAGCACGTCGTCGGCGAGCTCGGCCACCACGCCCAGGTCGTGGGTGATCACGATGAGCGCCGAGTTGAACTCCGCCTGCAGGTCGTGCATCAGGTCCATGATCTGGGCCTGCACGGTCACGTCCAGCGCGGTGGTGGGCTCGTCGGCGATCAGCAGCTGCGGGTCGTTGACCAGCGCCATCGCGATCATCGCGCGCTGCCGCATACCCCCGGAGAACTGGTGCGGGTAGTCGTCCACCCGGCGGTCCGGCTGCGGGATGCCGACCCGGCCCAGCATGTCGATCGCGTGCTTGCGGGCGACCTTCTTCGAGACGTCGTGGTGCACCCGGTACGCCTCGATGATCTGGTGCCCGACCGTGTAGTACGGGTGCATCGCCGACAGCGGGTCCTGGAAGATCATCGCCAGCTTGTTGCCGCGCAGCTTGCGCACCGAGTCCTGGCCGGCGGAGACGAGTTCCTCGCCGTCCAGCCAGATCTCGCCGGAGATCTGCGCGTTCCGCCTGTTGTAGATGCCCAGGATGCCGAGGCTGGTCACCGACTTGCCGGACCCGGACTCGCCGACGATGCCGAGCGTCTTGCCGCGCTCCAGCTTGAAGCTGAGGCCGTCGACGCTGCGCACCAGACCGTCATCGGTCGGGAAATGAATCTTGAGGTCCTTGACCTCGAGGAACGCCTGCCCGTCCGGCATCAGCCCAGCCTCACTCTCGGGTCGACGACCGCATAGAACAGGTCCACGATCAGGTTCGCGATGACCACGAAGAACGCCGCCATCATGGTGACACCCAGAACCTTCGGCAGGTCGTTGTTGGTGATCGCCTCCACCGCGTACTTGCCGAGGCCGGGCAGCGAGAACACCTGCTCGGTGAGGACGGCGCCGCCGAGCAGCAGGCCGAAGTCGAGGCCGAAGATGGTCAGGATCGGGGTGAGGGCAGCGCGCAGGCCGTGCTTGACGGTCACGTCCTTCTCCCGCAGGCCCTTCGCCCGCGCCGTACGGATGTAGTCCTCACCCATGGTCTCCAGCATGCCCGCACGGGTCAGTCGTGCGTACTGGGCGGAGAACTGCAGGGCCAGCACGATCCATGGCAGCAGGAGGGCGTAGAACCACTCCCCGGGATCCTCCAGGAACGGCGTATAGGTGCCGCCCGGTGCGGTCCAGCCGAGGGTGTAGCTGAAGAGCAGGAGGCCGATCATGCCGGTGAAGAAGATCGGCAGCGAGACGCCGGCCAGCGAGAAGGTCATCGCGGCGCGGTCCAGGAACGAGCCCCGGCGCAGCGCGGAGAGCGTGCCGATGGAGAGACCGAAGATCAGCCAGAGGATCGCGGCGCCGATGGCCAGCGACAGGGTCACCGGAAGGCGGTCGATCAGGTCCGGCCAGACCGGCTGCTTCGTGATGAAGGAGTAGCCGAAGCACGGCGCGGGGCACTGCTCGACGCCCGCACCGTAGTCGTATTCGGCACCGAAGAAGATGCCCTTCACCCAGCGGCCGTACTGCAGCCAGATCGGGTCGTAGAAACCCAGCTTCTCCGCGATGAGGCCGACCGTCTCCGGCGTCGCGGCCCGGCCGACATAGCGGGTGGCCAGCGTCTCCGGAGTGCTCCCGACCAGTCGGGGGACCAGGTAGAAGATCGAGAAAGTGGCGGCGCTGATGATGAAGAGCAGCACTACTGCCGCAAAAAGACGCCTGATGATGTACGTGATCACAGAGTCCGGCTGGGACGGCCGGCCCGGGTCGCCCCGGACCGGCCGCCTGCTGCCTTCACCTACCTATCGAAGGTGTCGTGATGGTGGGGATGGGTTACGCGACGCCCAGCGAGAGGTAGTCGTACATGTTGTACGCCTCGCTGACGAAGACGTTGGAGAGCGTCTTCGGCCGGATGATCAGGCTCTTCGCGACGATGCCCGGGAAGATCACAGCCTCTTCCATGACGCGCTTGTCGATCTGCGACCACATCGCCTCACGCTTGGCGTTGTCGGTCTCGGCAACCGCGGCGTCCAGCATCTTGTCGACCTCGGGGATCCGCACGCTGGTGTTGGACGAGCCACCGGTCTCCCGGATGACCCGACTGTCCACGATCTGCGAGAGGAAGCCGAAGCCGTCGTTCCAGTCGGCGCCCCAGCCGTTGATGATGATGCCCAGCTTGTTGCTCTTCACGTAGCCGGGGTTGCCGGCGTACTGCGAGAAGTAGTCACCCTGCGGGAACGGCTTCAGCGTGAGCTTGATGCCGACCTTGCCCAGCGACTGCTGCAGCGACTCGGCGGCCGCCTTCTCCTTCGGGCGCTCCGCACGGTACGCGATGTTGGTCTCGAAGCCGTTCGGCTGGCCACAGGCGGTCAGCGCCTCCTTGGCCTTGGCCACGTCACCGGTGTTGTCCGGGCCGGCCGAGTAGAGGTCGACCTTCTGGTAGCCCGGGATCATCGGGGGCAGGATCGAGGTGGCGATGTCACCACCGGCGAGCGGGCCGCCGTACGCGGTCTGGTAGCCGACGCGGTCCGCGGCGTACTCGACGGCCTTGCGACAGTCGATCTTGTCGAACGGCGCCACGGTCGGGTTGATCGACGAGTACCAGAGGCGGGCCAGAGCCGGGTTGTCGGTCTGCGCCTTGATGTTCGGGTCGCCGACCACGCGGCCGAGGGCGGCCGGCTGCACACCGGTGCCGGTGATGTCGACGTCCAGGTCGCCGGAGAGCAGCCGGTTGTCGATGTCGTCCGCGTTGACGTTGAGCTGCACGTCGTACGCGTCCGGCAGCGCCTTGCGGTTCGGGTCCGTCGCCTGGTCCCACTGGTCGTTACGGACCAGCTTGAAGTTCTTGCCCAGGTTGTTGGTCTCGAACTTGTAGGGGCCGGTGGCGATCACCTTCTCCTTGTACTTCGCACCGGTGTCCTTGGCCTCCGGCACCGGCACCGTCTGCGGCAGCGCGGCCAGGTAGTCGAAACCACCGAACGGCGCCTTCAGGTGGAAGACGATCGTCTGGTCGTCCGGCGTGCTGATCGCCTGGTCGGTGTTGACGCCCTTGGACTTGTACGGGCCCTTGTAGCCCTCCGGCAGGTTGAGGAAGCCCTCGAAGTACGCCGGACCGTTCGGGAACGTCTGCTTGTCCGTGGAGCGCAGCACCGCGTACTTCACGTCCTTCGACGTGACCGGCGTGCCGTCCTCGAACTTGATGCCCTGACGGATCTTGTAGGTCCAGGTCTTGCCGCCGTCGCTCGGCACGCCCATGTCCTCGGCCAGGTCGGGGGTGAGGGTGTTGCCCTCGGCGCCCGGGGTCGGCTTGAACATCAGCAGGCTACGGCCGTACAGGCGGAGGAAGTTCCACGAGTAGCCGTAGTAGGTCTCGCCCGGGTCGAGCGAGTCCCAGTCACCGGCGTTGGCCATCCGGATGGTGCCGCCCTTCTTGTCAGAAGGGTTGAACACCTTGGTCAGCGCGGCGTTGAACTCCGGCTTGGCGCTGGAGCTGTTGGAGTCGGAATCGTCACTTCCACCGCACGCGGCGGCGGAGAGGGTAAGCGCGAGCGCGGCCGTACCGGCCACCAGCGCTCTGGACTTGCGAATCACTTGTAGCAACCTCCCTGGTGGAACGGTCCGGGTCCGAACCGCACGGCTGGTGGGAAAGCATCCGGCGCCATGTCAGCGCCGCCCCTTGGGATCGAGCGCGTCACGCAGACCGTCGCCGAAGAGGTTGAACGCGAGCACGGTAATGAAGATCGCCATGCCCGGGAAGAACATGAAGTGCCAGATCGTGTAGAACCGCGCGGCCTCCGAGAGCATCCCGCCCCAGCTCGCCGTCGGCGGCCGGATACCGACACCGAGGAACGACAGCGCCGCCTCGAAGAGGATGTTCGTCGGGATCAGCAGCGTGGCGTAGATCAGGATCGGTGCCACCAGGTTGGGCAGCATCTCCTTGAAGATCACGTACGGCCCGCGGGCGCCGAGGCTCCGCGCAGCGTCGATGAACTCCCGCTCCCGCAGCGACAACGTCTGGCCGCGCACGATACGCCCGATGTACGGCCAGCTGAAGAAGCCGATGATGAAGATCAGCAGAGCGATCCGCAGAGCGTCACCGGAGAGCCCGAAAGCCGAGTCCGGGATGACGCCGGCCAGCGCGATCGAGAAGACCAGCAGCGGGAACGCCAGGAAGACGTCCATCGCCCGGCTGATCAGCGAGTCCACCCAGCCACCGAAGTAGCCGGCGACCACGCCCAGCGTGGCGCCGATGACGACGGAGAGAAGCGTCGCCAGGAAGGCGATCAACAGCGAGATCCGTGCCCCGTAGACGACCCGGCTGAAGATGTCCCGGCCGTTCTGCGGCTCGACACCGAACAGGTGCTCACCGCTGATGCCGGTGCCACCCTTGGGCGCCAACGTGCTCGTGTCGATCAGATCCTGGTGGAACTCGTTCGGTGGCGAGCCGAACGCCTTGACGATCAACGGCGCGAAGATCGCGACGAGGATCAAGAAAATGACGACGGCGCCGCCGGCCATAGCCACACGGTCACGCTTGAGCCGGGTCCACGCGATACGGCCGAGGGAACGACCCTCGATCGCCTTGCCGGGAACAGAGCCCTCTGCGGGATCCGGAGCTACCGGAGCCTGGTCCGAGACCGTGCCGGGTCCAACGACCATGAACTGTCCGGGTCCTCTCCCGGCCGCCGTGCGGCGGGAGTCAAAGCCACCGGACGGAGAAACACGGAATCCCCCGACCGACGACGATGGCCCACGCTGCGAACGGCAACCGATCGGTTGTCGCATGCCTCGAGTGCCGACCCTCGTGATCCTCAGCCGAGATTGGGCCGACGCACGAGGGACTCGACAGCGGATGTGGCCGCCATCGAGAGGAACATTCACCTAGCGAGTGCTTCGGGTCAAGCTCACCGACCGCACACGAGCGGTTCCGTGTCTCCCTCGTGATGTCACCGTGACCTAGACGCCGAACAAACGGAAAGTACCGCGTAGACGTCCCGGATCGCGTTATTCCGGGACGACCGGCATGCGTGCCGTTACGCCGACGTTACGAGGTGTTAAATCAGATCGCTCGACGGCCCTCGAACGCCCTACCGAGCGTGATCTCGTCTGCATACTCAAGGTCACCGCCGACCGGCAGGCCGCTGGCCAGGCGGGTCACCGCGATACCCATCGGCTTGACCAGCAGACCGAGATAGGTGGCGGTCGCCTCGCCCTCGGTGTTCGGGTCGGTGGCGAGGATCAGCTCCTTCACCTCACCGGTCCCGAGCCGGATCAGCAGCTCCCGGATCTTCAGATTGTCCGGGCCGATGCCCTCCAGCGGATTGATCGCCCCGCCGAGCACGTGATAGCGGCCCCGGAACTCGCCGGTCCGCTCGATCGCGACGACGTCCTTCGGCTCCTCCACCACGCACAGCACCTCGTTGGTGCGGCGGGTGTCCCGGCAGACCCGGCACTGCTCCGACTCGGCCACGTTGAAACAGGTCGTGCAGAACCGCACCAGCTCCTTCACCTTGCGCAGCGCGGTGGCGAGCCGGTTCACATCCGCCGGATCGGCGGAAAGGACATGAAAAGCGATGCGCTGAGCCGACTTCGGGCCCACGCCCGGCAGCCGGCCCAGCTCATCGATCAGGTCCTGGATGGCACCTTCGTACACGGATCAGAACCCCGGCAGGGAGAAGCCGCCGGTGGCCGGCCCCATCTTCGACTCGGCGAGCTCCCGCTGCGCCTCAGCCGCGTTGTGGATCGCCGCGAGCACCAGGTCCTCGAGCGTCTCGACGTCGTCGGCGTCGACCGCCTTCGGGTCGATCTTCACGGACTTGAACTCGCCGAGACCGGTGATCACCACGGTGACCAGGCCCCCGCCGGCGGTGCCGGTCAGCTCGGCCTCAGCCAGCTCGGCCTGCGCCTGGGCGACCTGCTGCTGCATCTTCTGGGCCTGCTTCATGATCTGCTGCATGTTCGGCTGTGCACCGGGCCGCATGGCACCGCTCCTCAACTCATCGTTTACCTGAACCACCATCGATGGCACGCGGCGGTCGAAGTTACCGCCGCCAGCGTAGCCGTCACGCTCCCCTTGCCCGCCGACACGCCGCCGGACACCCCCACGGCTCGGCCCGGGCCTGTTCCCTCACCCACCCGAAGAGGTACGGGCCAGCGCCCGCCCCGTCGCGCCGGCCGCACACCGGCGACCCGGCTCACGCCGCTGCTCCTCAGCCCGCCCAACTGACTGCCTCAGCTTTCGGAGTCGAGGTCCGTTCCGCACGCCCTCGGCAGGGTTCACTCCGGCATCGCGCACCCGCCGGGCATCCGCAGACGAAGTCCCACAACTGGGCCGCGGCGACCACTGGGAGCGACCGTGCTGATCGGTCGGCCACCGCGCGCCAGCGGGGCGCCGTGGCAGCCCCGCTGGCGTGTCGACCGAAACGGATCAGATCTCGGCGATCTTCTCCGCGCCGAACGCATCGCGGAGCAGTTGCATGGCCTGTTCCTCGCTGCTCTGGCGTGCGGTCTTCTCGTCGATCACCTCGTCGAGCGGTTCGTCGCCCGGGTCGAACCCCTCGTAAGCGGCCGCGCCGCCTGGCGGCGGACCGTCATATTCCGGGTCGTAGGGCGGCTCGTCCGCCGGTGGCACGTCGGAGGGCGCCGGCCTGTTGCCGGGCCCACCCCGAGGCGCGGCGGGTGCAGCGGCCGCCGGACCAGAGGGCCGGGGCTGCCCCGCGCTACGCGCGTTGGCCAGGGCCGCCCGAGCGGCGGCCAGCCCGGTGCCGGGCGCTGCCGCACCCCCACCCCGAGCTGCCGCTCGCGCCGCCTCCATGGCCGCCGAGCGCGCCGGTGCCGCTGATGCGCCACCTCCAGCCCCACCAGAACCGGACGCGGGCGCGGGCGCGGGCGCCGAGGCTCCACCACCCGCTCCACCGGGACCCGCCGACGCTCCACGCGGACCGAACGACGCCGCCGTGCCGCCGCCAGCCCCACCGGGACCGGCCGGAGTCGCCGACGCAGGCTCCGCACTCGGCGCAGCCGAGCCGGGAGCCGCCGAGACCGGTGCCGCCGACAGCGCAGCGCTTCCCGATGCCGAGCCACCGCTGCCATCACCCGGTGCCCCGTGCGAGGCGGCCTGGCCCGCTGTGTGCACACCGGTTGAGGACTGCTGCGGAGCCGCAGAAACCCCACCCCCGGGAACGGGCGGTTGCTGCCCATCGCCGGGTCGTGCGGCGGCATGACCGCCCGCCGCGTCAGAGGCCCGGCCGCCGGGCTTCGCCGGTTCCGGCCAGTCGTCATCCGCCGGAACTGCCGCCGGCGCCGCACTGCCCGGCCGAACAGGCTCCGGCCAGTCGGAGTCGGCACTCTCGGTCACCGGCTGCCGGGAGCTAGCCGAGCTGTTCGAGACTGCTCCGGGACGATCCGCGTCCGCCGGACGGGAAGTCTCGGGCCAGCCGGTGTCGGCGGCCTCGCTGGAAGCCGGCCGAGCTGGGCCGGCGTCTCGGCCAGCCGATGCGGATGAGCTCTGCGGGCGGGCCGGCTCCGGCCCGTCGTCGGCGTCGGCGGCTGCGGAGCGCTGGGGCCGGGACGGGCGGGATTCGGTTCGGCCAGTGTTTCGCGCCGACGTGGGCGCCGCGGGAGGCGCGGGCGTCCTGTTGGGGGCGCTGCCGGCCGGGCGGCGGCCGCCGGACTGGTCGCGACCGGCGTGGGAGGCATCGCGCGAACCGGCGGCGCGAGCATCGGTGGCGGGCTCGGTCGCCTCGCCCAGCTCGCACCGGATCCGCCAGTTGCCGCCGGGCGCGCGGCCGAACTCCGCGATGAGCGCGTCGGTCCAGTTCAGGAATCGGTCTCGGATCGCCGGGGTGGGCGCCGCGAACACGACGGTGTCGCCGTCGAGCCCGCGGACCCCGATGCCGAACTCCTGCATCGCGTGAACCCGCTTGTTCTGCCGGCCGAGGGCCTGCCAGGCGGCGCGGATCTTCTCCAGCCGTCCGTCGGGGCGCGGAGCGGGCCGTTCCTCGGACGCACGGCGGGCCGGGGCGTGGTGCTCGGCCTCCGACGGATCCTCGTCCCAGGGCGGCGGCTCGTCGTCGTAGTAGCCATCGGCCTCAGCCGGAGCTGGCTGCCCAGCGCCTTCGGCGACCCGGTTCCAGTCCGGCTCACCGTGCACCTCGGCGGCGGCCTCCGGACCATCCCCGCCCGGAGCGGCTGAGGAACGAGGCCCGCCCGAGGGGCCGGGCCGGTCCGCAGCGGCCGGGGAATCCTGCGCGCTCGCCGAAGCCGATGAGGCCGGCCGATGCGCAGGCGCCGAAGAGGGCTGCCCGCCGGACGAGTCGGACCGGTCCGACTCCGTCGAGGCGGCGGAACTGTCCAGGGAAACCTCGTCCGGCACAGCCGTGGGCACATCGCCCCCCAGGGCAGCAGGCGCAGCGCTCCGGTCAGGCTCGACAACGTCAGCCGACAAGGCAGCCCCCGCCGAGGACGCAGGCTCGGCCGAGGACGTCGGCTCCGCCGTGGAAGTGGACGCCGCTGCAGGGCCGGCAGCGGCCGCAGGACCAGCCGCCGACAAGGCAGCCCCGGCCGAGGACGTCGGCTCCGCCATGGAAGCGGACGCCGCTGAAGGGGCGGCCGCAGCCGGAGCGGAGGAGACCGTGGCGGCCGCAGGAGCAGCTGGTGAGACCGGTGCGGCCGACCGTGCAGGCGGCGCGGACCCCCGCCGAGCG
>NZ_JBEZZB010000007.1:0-108303 GCF_040638955.1 Actinoplanes sp. NPDC024001 | reverse complement strand
GCGCCACAACGCATCCGGGCAGTACTTCTCTACATCACCCACGCCCGTACAACGAATGATGTTGCGCTACAACAACCCCAAATGAGATGCCGTCTTAGGGCTGGTCAGGCGCGAGCCTTCAGCCGGCGTCGCGGTGGGCCGGGGGCGGGGTGTAGCCCAGGATGGTCGGGGTCTGGCACAGGTCCAGGAGTAGGTCAAGGGATGGCCCGGCCGTGGCGATCCGAATTTGGCAACGCGGTTGGCCGTTCGTCGGGCCGAGGGCGTGCAGGGCGCGCAGGCCGGTGAGGTCGCAGAATGCGAGAGCGGAGAGGTCCAGTTCCAGGCGTTGGTCGGGGCGGCCGTCGAGGATCTCGGACAGCCGGCGGTGAAATGCGACGGCGGTGCTGACGTCGAGTTCGCCGGTGACCGCGACGCAGACGACATCGGAGCGTGGCCCCACCACGGCAACGGTGAGACGCTGTTCGGCCTGGTCGAGGTCAGACTCGCTGTCGTGTCCTGCGCTCATCGTCGCGGCTCCACGGTGAACGGCGTCGTCATGGGTCCGCCGTGGTCGAAGTGGCGGGCGGTGGCCTGCTCCTGCGCGCTCATGTCGGAGGACGTTGGTCGAGCCGTTGACTCAGTAGCAGGCGGGTGCCACTGGAATCGGTGGTGATGTCCAGACTGGTGCAGGCTCGCCGGATCACCTGTAGTCCGGACCAGCCGGCTCGCGCCGGGTCGGGGACGTGGACGCTGGACGCCTCCGGCGTGGGCATGCCGGGGCCGTGGTCGCTGATCTCGCAGCGCAGGTGGCCGTCGCGGTTCCACAACAGCAGTTGACCGTGCCCGCCCCCGTGACGCACGACGTTGATCACTGCTTCGTGCACCGCCAGCACGAATCGGTGCGAGTGATCGTCACGCAACCCCTGGCCGGTGGCGAGGGCGCGGATCTGCTCGCGCACCGGGCCCAGCGTTGTCGGGCCGAACCAGCAGGCCAACAGCACGCTGCCCGGGACCTGCGGCACCGCGATAGATGCAACCGGACTGGTTACCGGGCCCAGGTCCTCCGATCGGCCGCCGCGCCAGCCATCGGTGAAGACGCGAGGTAGATTCAAGCCGTGGCGCTCCAGGGTGAGCAACTCCGCAGCCGCGGCGGTCAACGTCGTGGCCGCCAATTGATCGGCGCTGTTCAGCGGGCCGGGGGTGTGGCGGTACAGGTCGACGGCACCCTCGTGGCGTACCCCGCCGGCGTGCAGGGGCAGCGCGAACACCGCCCGCACCCCGGCGTCCAGAGCGGCCGGAGCGAACCGCGGCCACCGCTGCCGCCATGACCCGGCCGCCAGATCGGATACCAGCACCGGCTGGCGCGCCGCGCTCGCATCCCGGCACGGCCCCTCGTCGAGGGTGAGCTGCGCGGACTCCAGCCGTGAACTGGCCGTGTCGCTGCAGAACCGGACCTGGGGAACCGTCCCGGCGGGGCCGGCCGACAGACCCACACCGGCAACGCCCGGCATCAGCGCCGCGCTCGCTCGGCACAACCCTATGACTTCCGGCCCGTAGGCGCTGACCAGGTCCCACACTCGGTCGCGATGTCCGTTACCGCGTTCATCAATCTCGCCGTCTGCTGGCTTCCGGACGAAACCGTGTGCACCAGTCATGGTGCGACCTCGTGTCTGTCTCGTCACCGCCGTGACGAATTCAGACCCGGCACCACGAACACCGGCATCCCACCGTGACAGGGGGTCCTCCGCCTCCCGACGGATTCACGCCCACGCTACCGGGACGCACGAACCTGTAACCGGCTGCGAACGTGACAATCTGCCCGGGCCGGCCCGAACGAGCGACAAGTGCTGAGGGAACGCCACCCGACCGTACAGATGCAGCGGGGATGCGCTCGGGTCGGTCGACCCGGCGCAGACCAGCCGTCACACCTCCGCACGCCCCGTCCCGACACAGGGGTCGCCGAGGGCCGTCCAGGTGGGTCGGCCGGCTCGTTCGCGCCATGTTCGACGTACGGACCGCCTGCAGGCCGCGGTCGCGGGCGGCAGGCCGGTCCCGCGACCGCAGGGCACGCAAGGCGGCATCGAACCACAGCGACTTGGCCAACTCAGGGGCCACCACGGCCGCAACACACCCGCGAGCAGGTCCCCAGCCGGTCGTATCGCTCAGCCTCGGGCGCGGCCGACCCGCCGTTGGCCGCGAGCCGTGGAGAAATCCCGGGCGCGACCGGTCTTCCCGGTCACTTCGCGGTGACCAGGTTTCGGAAAAGTGCCTCCTTGCCTGTTCACTCACGATCTCTTACGGTTTCTCAGTAACCGAAAGAGACTGTAAGAGGAGTGCGACATGGCCATCACCCTGGTGAACCCGAGCGGGCTGCCGGAGATCCCGATCTACAAGCAGGTGTCGGTGGCGACCGGCTCGAGGCTGATCCATGTGGCCGGTCAGGTGGCCTGGGATGCCGACGGAAACAACGTTGCGGTGGGCGATCTCGCCGCCCAGATCGAGCAGTGCTATCTGAACGTCGCCGCGGCTCTGGCCGGCGTTGGCGCGAGCTTCGACGACGTGGTGAAACTGACCATGCACGTGGTCGACTGGCAGCCGGAGAAGATGCCCCAGGTGATCGACGGCATCGGCCGTGCGGCGGCGAAGTTGGGTGTCACCCTCGCCGCGCCCGCTTCTTTGTTCGGCATCGTGGCTCTTGACGTGCCGGAGCACCTGGTCGAGGTGGAGGTGACAGCCGTCCTCGACTAGCGGAAGCTCTTGCGGGAAGCCTCGATGTGACCCAGATACTGCTGGGTCCAGCCGCACATGCCGTCGACCACGGCGCGTAACGCCTGTCCCGCCTCGGTGAGGTTGTAGTCGACCCGGGGCGGGATGGTGGGATGCACGGTCCGCTCGACCAGGCCGTTGCGTTCCAGCATTCGCAGATTCTGGGTGAGCATCTTGTGGCTGATGCCGCCGACCGCGTCGCGCAGCTCGCTGAAGCGCATCGTCCGCTGACCCAGGAACTCGATGATCAGGAACGCCCACTTGTTGGCGATGTCGGAAAAGATCTCCCGGGCCAGGGAGTCCGCCCGGGCAAGGTCGGCTTCCGGCGGCAAGGCACTGATCTGCTGTCGAGATCCCACCGGCACACTCTCCATCAGTTCCTTGGTAACCGCAAGAGACAATACAGCTCACGTACTCCCCGACTCTTCGCGTGTCGGCCGTACGATCTTCCGAATCTCGTGCGCGCCTGGCCAACATAGCGTCGTCACGCTGGGTGGCTGACAGTCCGCGCCGTCGCCTACCTGGACTGACCGATGTGAGCTCGTTCGATCGTGCAGGAGCGTCTGCGTATTGCTGGTCACAGGACGATTGACCTGAAGCGTGGTTCACATTCGACGATCTTGTCATGGACGCAACCATTGACCGTCAGACCGAGATCGCAGCCATCGAACAAGTCGTCGCCACCGTCACTCATGCCCAGCGCAACGAACTGGTCGGTGAGTTCGTCGCCTTGTTCCGCGAGGACGCCATCTGGACCACCGGAGCCGGCAAGCTCCTCGTGGGCCGCGACGCCATCGCCGCCTTCACCCAGCAGGTGCTGCCCGGCGCGATGAAGGATCTCATTCCTTCCTACGAGGTAGTGCATGTTCTCTTCATCCGGCCCGACGTGGCCGCGGTCAAGGTCCGCCAACGGTACTTCTCGCCGGCTGGCGAGCAGGTGACCGAGTTGGGCGAGGGCACTCCGATGTACGTGATGTCCAAGGAAAACGGCCAGTGGCGACTGACCGCCAACCAAAACACGCCGATAGCGACCAGCGCATGAAATCGCCACGACAGCGCATTGGCTCGCGGGTAGAGAGTTTGTAGGTTTCGGCGCCGGTTGCCCTCGATTCCTACCTCACGCCGCCCAGCGCTGTCGCGTTGCTGAGAGCCGCTCGACCTGTTAAACAGGGCCGGTGAGTCGTCCACGCAGTGGATGACGACGTCGGCGAGCAGGACAGCAAGCGCTCGCTGGTGAAAAGGCATGGGCTTGAGACGGTGAGAGCGGGTCATGGGGCGTAATCGTTCTGCTGCTGCGATGAACAACGCCGGCCGGATCCCACCGGTCTATCAAGCGGTCATGGCGGCGGCGGGGCCGATCGTCCGCTGGTGGGGCCGTCTCGATGTGGTGGGCTTGGACAACCTCCCGTTGCACGGCGCGACGATCGTCCCGGCCAACCACGACAGCGCGTGGGACCCGGTGGTCATCGCGTTCGCCGCCCGCCGGCATCGGCAGATCCAGGCCCTCGCCAAAGCATCGCTCTGGAAGAATCCGCTGCTCCGACGGGTGCTCGACGGGATGGGTCAGATCCCCGTCCGGCGCGGCGAGGCCGATACGCGCGCGCTGGATGCCGCGGTGCAGTGCCTTTCCGCCGGCGGCTGCCTCGGGATCTTCCCTGAAGGCAGCCGCTCACAAGGCCAGCAGTTGCGTGCCCGCAGCGGTGTCGGACGTCTCGCTCAGGCCGTGCCGCAGGCCCGCATCGTCTGCGCGGCCGTTTCCGGGACCGTAGACATCGCCCGTTTCCCACGACGCCCCCGGCTGAAGGTGACGTTCTTCGAACCCACGCCGTCGTCGCCGTCGGAATCCGCCCTGGAGTTGGCCGCACGGCTGACCGCCGAACTCCGCGCCGTCGCGCCGGTCGCAGCGGCAAGATGACACCAGCTGTCGATGGATGCGAACTGCCGTTCCGCGGTAATGGCGCCCCCGTGGATCTCCGTTGGCGAAGCTGAGCGCGTTAGGTGGCGATGTCGAACTCGATGGCAACGTCAGCGGTTAAGCCGAGCCGCGGTAGTTGAAACGGAGTGTGGGTAGTGGGAACCGTGGCGAGGAGATGAACGGGCGGCGGCCACCACCGTCGCCGGCCCGACTGAAATTGACTCGCCGCGTCAGCGGGTTGTCGATGTAATTCCTCCATGCGTATCACCGCAGAAACCGTTGCCGACGGCATCCGCGAACAGCTCTTCGCTGTCGGCGACATCCCTGGAGTGCTCTGGACGCCCGCCGAAGGCTGCGGTCCCCGTCCACTGGTCTTGATTGGGCACGGCGGCGGCCAGCACAAGAAGGGATGGGAGGTCATGTCCCGAGCCTTCCCGTACGTCACCGCTTGCGGCTTTGCGGTCGCCGCGATCGACGCGCCAGGTACCGGTGACAGGCCAGAGCATCCAGAGATCCGGCGGCTCGTTGCGCTGATCGACGAACGAAAGGCTGCGGGCGAGCCCTTCGGACCCGCGCTGCCCGCCCTCTACGAAACCGTAGCGGCAGAACTCATCCCCGACTGGCAGACCACCCTGGACGCGTTGCAGAAACTGGACTCCGTTGGCGACAGCCAGCCCGTCGGGTACTACGGCCTGTCCGCTGCCGGGGAGTCGGGCATCCGCCTTGTCGCGGCCGAACCCCGGATCACTGCTGCGGTCCTCGGCCTCATGGCGTGCGACTGGCTTCTGGACACCGCAGCGCGGATCACGATCCCGGTCGAGTACCTGCTGCAGTGGGACGATGAAGGCAATCCGCGGGACTCAGTCATGAAGCTGTTCGACGCACTCGGCTCCGTCGAGAAGACCTTGCACGCCAACCCCGGTGGCCACTTCCAGATCCCGCCTTTCGAAATCGACAGCTCGATCCGATTCTTCGCTAGGCACCTGGGCAGCGCTGGCGTACCGAGCAGTTCCTGACACTGCTGGAGCCCGTGCTGCCGCGCGGTCAGCCGCTACGCAATGCCCCTGCCCACGCCCGCCGCTAGCCCGGTCACACCTACGGCGCAGCGGTTGGGGCGAGACGCTGCCCCGAAGTGAGCCAGGTTGGCGCCTACTCGTTGATCAACTCGTGCGGCCTACCACAGCATTCAACCGGATCCTTCGCCTTACCGGAGCGACAGTGCAGTCGGCGGCGTTCACGGACCAGGGACTCGTGATAGCGCTGCGTCGGCGCAGGCGACGTCTGGTGTGCCCGTGCGGAGCGTCGACGATGGCCCGCTATGGCTCCATCCGGCAGCTGACCCCCGGATCGGAATCGTCGCGCAGAGCGAACGCCGTACCGTGACCTCTGCCTTTCGGCCGGGTGTGCTCTGTCGCCAAGCGGATCCGTGCGAGGCCGGCCGCTCCTAGGCTGATCACTCATGACGATCAAGCGGCACGCGGCCGTGGTGGCCCCGGGGGCGGGCTTCCTGCTGGGGTTTCTGGACTACCTCTGGATCAAGTATCTGCCGTCCCCGGTGGGCGATCTGGGCAACTCCCTGGCTACGTGGGCGGTCGCCGCGTTCCTGCTGACGTACCTCCACCGCTGGCGCCTGCCTGCCGGGATCGCCTCGGCGATCGTCTGCCTGGTGGTGGCGGTGCCCAGCTACTACCTGGCCGCCGCGCTGATCCAGAACGACGACTGGAGCAATCTCTACAACACGACGGCGCTGATGTGGATGGGCTTCGGCGTGGTCGCCGGTGTGGTCTTCGGTGGCGGTGGTGTGCTGGCCCGCACGTCCGGGATGCTGCGGCTGCCTGCTCTGGCTCTTCCCGCGGCGATGCTGTTCGCCGAGGGTGTGGTCAATCTCCGCCGGATCAGCGACCCGAGTTACGGGGCCGGCGAGCAAGGGGCGTACGCCTCGCTGGTCTTTGTCCTGGGTTTGTTGATCACCATGCTGGTGGGCCGCACCTGGCGTGACCGTCTCCTGGCTCTGGCCTGGTCGGTCCCGCTGACGGCGGGCGGCTGGCTGCTGCTCACCTTCGCCTCGTTCCGCTGATCAACGTCGTGGCATCGCCCCTGACTGACGAGGTCAAGATGATCACGAGAGGGTGATCGCGCTCGTGGTCGCCTATCGCACACTCAGTTGATGCAACTGCGTGAGCGGTCGCTCACGTTCGCATCCGGATCCGCCGCTGGTCGCTTGCGTTCTGAGCGCGGCGGTCCGACGGTTCGCCGTCGGCGAGCATCTCAACCTCGAACTCGCCGAGCGGATCTACGCCGCCAGCGCCGACGGTTCGCAGCTATTGAGACCTCAACTCGCGGGCGTGCTCGTCGGCGGCGGTGAGGTTGCCGAGCCGGCGGTACGCCTCGGCTGCTTGGGTTCCACGAGGCCGGCCTGGACGTAGGAGCCTCGGCATCGCGCGGCAGGGCCGGTAGGTGGCTGGCGGTAGCCGTGGAACGCTGGTGGCTGATGACCACAGCCTGTCGTCCGGGAGTGCGGATCCGCATGGTTGCTCACCGCGGAACAACCACCGGATCGCCGCACGCCGGTGTCGGGCCGGGGCGGGTAGGCCCCGGCCCAGGAGGTCAGCCGACGGTGTACGCGCGGACGATGGTGACCTGTGCGTACGCGTTCTTGGTGGTGGTGATCCGGGTGCGGAGCGCGACCGCGCCGGAGGCCGGGTTTTTGATCGTTGCGAGCCACTTGGTGCCGCTCTTGCGGACCGTGAGCGAGCGCCAGGTCTTCCCGCCGTCGAACGACACCTGGGTGGTGACGATCTTCGCGGTGACCTTGCCGAGTTTCAGGTCGACTTCCTTGTGGCGGCGATCCGGCCGGATCTCCAGCACGGTGCTGGAGCCGGGCCTGGCCCGGTTGTTCAGGTCCAGCCCGGTGGGCACCATGCGGGGCAGGATGACGTCGGCGCTGCGCGGTTTCGCCTTCGGGTCCAGCTTCATCCGGAAGATCGCCTGGACGCGTGGTGACAGCATGTCGGCCGGGTGTTTGATGCCGGGGCGGTATCGCTGGGCGTCGACCTGCAGCGTGTACCAGCCCTTGGCCTTGATCTTGGCGTTGAAGTCGGAACCCCGGCCCTCCCAGTCGGTGCGCCATTGCGACTTGACCACCTTGCGGGCGCTGTCGTAGAGCGTGACCTTGGAGCGTTGACTGGCCTCGGAGTACAGATCGTAGGCCGGGTCGGTGAACATCCGGGAGGTGTCGAACCGGAGCCTTCCGGGGTTGGAGTAGATCCGGGGCAGGCTGCGGCCCGGTCCCCAGCCGGCGTTGAAGAAGGACCGGCTGTACGACCGGCCGGCGACCAGTGTCAGGTTGCGGTTGTCGAAGCCCATCATGGCCGGATTGCCGGTGCTCTCGGTGCCCCACCAGTTCGCCGACAGCTGCCACTTGCCCGGGCTGACGTGGAAGGTGGCGACCGCCGGGGTCTGGCCGGAGAATGCCGGGATGCCGTACCCGGCGTGGCACGAGGAGGTCTCCTCGAGGCGCAGGTCGGACTGGTCACTGCCGGCCGGTCCGCGCCTGGCCACTGCTTTGACGGTGGCCAGCGATGAGGTTCGCCAGGTGCGGGTCACGCCGGCCGGCACGGTCTTGGTTGCCGCCGAGACCAGCCACACGCTGTTCGTCGTGCTGTTCGACCAGGCGGAGTTGTAAGCGAACCGCAGGCTCTTCGACCCGTTCGGGATGACGAACAGTTTGCCGGGTGTGTTCCAGGTCCCGATCTCGGTGGACGAGGACGACGAGTTGGCGCAGATCTGCGCTCGCAGCTCCTGGTAGGGCTGGCCGGCGGGAGTCTTGTCCAGGGCGACCTTGATCGCCCGGCCGCGGCGCGCGTCGATCGTGGTGGTGGTCTTGCCGGACACCTTCAGCACTCGGGCACCGAGCGTGTCGGTGCCGTCCTTGGCTGAATAGATGTTGGTCAGCACCGCGTACTTGCCCTTCTTCAGCTTCTTCGCTGTGAGGCTCGTTGCGGTGTACGCGGCGCCACTGTCCAGGCTGATCAGGCGCAACGGCGCCTTGAGCTTCGCTCCGGTGCGGTCATATGTGGTGACGGTCAGGGTGGCGGTGGCCGCCGACGCTGATCCGGTGGTGCTGAGCAGGGTGACCGGCAGCAGCGTGATGAGGGCCGCCGCCAGCACGGGAAGTCTTCGCAAAACTGTCCCCGTCTCGGTGGATGGTGAGGCGGGATCTTAACAGCGATCAAGGCCGATGGCCGATGGCTCCCGGGGCAGATGATGAGTTGGCGAAGACGTTCCGGTTGGCCGGTCACCGTGTCCTCCCGGAACCCGCCGAGCCGCCGCAGCGACTCGGCGCGGTCAGCGGGTCAGGCGCCGATCATCACGGCCTCGGACTTGTGGAGTGCCTTGAGCGCGGCGATGTAGATCTCGGAGAACGTGGGGAACGGCTGGATGACATCGCGCAACACGTCAAGCGGTACCCGGGCCCGGATGGCCAGGGTCGCTTGTTGCAGCCATTCACCGGCCTCGGGGCCGAGGGCGTACGCGCCGGTGAGCACGTCGCCGTCGCTGAGCAGGGTGAGAAAGCCGTTCGACTCGGCGTACTCCCGGGTGTAGGTCGCGGTCTTGGCGACCTCCGCGATCGGCACCGTCGCGCTGAGCGGCGCCTCGGTGGCGCCGACCGCGGCCGCCTGCGGGTCGGTGAACACGACTCGGGGCACCGCTGTGTAGTCGGCTTCGCGGGGGCGGCCGAGAATGTTGTCCGCCACCACCCGAGCCTGATATTTGCCGACGTGGGTGAGCATCCACAGGCCGGTGGCGTCGCCGACCACCCAGAGGTTGTCCGCGGCGCGCAGCCGCCGGTCGACCGGGATGCCTTTGTCGCCGGCGGTCACGCCGACGGTGTCCAGGCCGATGTCGTGCATGCGTGGGCGCCGCCCGGTCGCAACCAGCAGCCGGTCGCCGTGCAGTTCGCTGCCGTCGTCGAGGGTGAGCACGTAGTCGTCGCCGTCGCGGCGGGCGGCGCTCGCCCGCCGGCCCAGAACCAGCTCGATGCCATCGCGGCGCAGGGCCTCGCCGAGCGCTTGACCCAGCGGCGCGGGTTCGCGCGGCAGGACGCGGTCACGGTGCGAGGTGAGCACCACCTCGCCGCCCAGGCGCCGGACCGCCTGGGCCATCTCGACGCCGACCGGGCCGGCGCCGAGCACGATGAGCCGGCGCGGGACCTGCCGCATGCCGGTCGCCTCGCGGTTGGTCCAGATGCCGTCCAGGTCCCGCAGGCCGGGAACGGGCGGGATGATCGGTGCGGCGCCGTTGGCGATGACGACGTGCTCCGCGGTGTAGCGCGTACCGGCCACCTCCACCGTGCCGGGGCCGGCGAGCCGGCCGGCACCGCGCAGCAGGTCGATGCCGTTGCCGGCCAGCCACTGCTGTTGGCCCGCGTCGGAGTAGCCCGACACCATGAAGTCGCGCCAGGCGAGGGCACGTTCGACGTCGATCTCGGCGGTGGCCTGCGCCTCCCGCGCCGCCTGCACCGCCTCACCGGGCCGCAACAGGGTCTTCGACGGGATACACGCGTAGTAGGAACACTCGCCGCCGACCAGCTCCCGTTCCACCACCGCGACCCGCAGGCCGCCCGCCGCCAGGGCTCCGGCGCAGTGCTCGCCGGGTGAGCCGCCACCGATGACGATCACGTCATAGTCGCTCATCACATCTACCTCTTTCGGGTTTCACCAGGCCTGCTCGGCGGTCCGCACGAGCATCTCGTTGACGGCCACCCGGGGATCGCGGGTGACGATGTAGGCGATCGCGTCCGCGGTGGCGTCGTCGAGATGGCTCACCGGTTCGGCGCCGGGTTGCACCACGCCGACGCGTACGCGTTCCTCGACCAGTTCCTGGCGCAGCGACTCGGTGAACCCGTTGAGGCCGAACCTGGTGAGGGTGTAGACGCTGCTGCCCGGGCGCGCCACCCGCCCGGCTGTCGAGCTGACGTTCACGATGTCGGCCACCTGCCGCGGCGAGGTCATCGCGGCATCGATCAGGTGTGGCACTGCGGCATGCGTGATGTGCAGCAACGCCGACACGTTGAGCGTGACCATCCGGTCCCACTGCTCGAGCGTGGTGTGCAGGGCGGTGCCGAGCAGCATGACGCCGGCGTTGTTGACCAGGATGTCGATGCGGCCGAACCGGTCGAGGGTGTCCTGCACCGCCCGTTCGGCGTGTTCCGGGTCGGTGATGTCGGCCTCCACCGCCACCGCGTGGCCGCCCACGGCCGCGACGGCGCCGACGACCCCGTCCAGGCGGTCACGCCGGCCGGCGACCGCCGCCACCGCGGCGCCCTCCTGGGTGAGCCGGCGGACGGCGGCGGCGCCGATGCCGCTGCCGGCGCCCGTGACGAGAGCGACGGCGCCGTTCAGTGGTGTGCCGGCCATGGCTGATCAGCCGTTCGGGTCGAGCACGACACGGAAGCGGGCCTCGCCGGAGATCATCCGCTGGTACGCCTCGGCCGCCTCGCTGAGCGGGAACACCTCGTTGTACGAGCGGACGCCGTGGCGCCGCGCGAACTCGAGGTTGTCCTCGTTCTCGATCGACGTGCCGGTCAGGCTGCCGCGGACCGTGTGGCCGCCGAAGATCAGGTCAGCGGGCCGGATCTGCAGCGGTTCCGGGTCCGCGCCGACGACAACCAGCTCACCGCGCCGGCCGAGCCCAGGCACCAGCGCCGACATCGCCGACCCCGCGGCCGAGGTGGCGACGATGACGGCCGCGCCGCCGAGCTTCTGCAGGGCCGCGCCGGGGTCGGTGACTGTGCTGTCGATGAACTCGTCGGCGCCCAGTTCGGTGGCCAAGGTGGCTTTCGCGGTGCCTCGGGCGATGGCGGCGACGCGATACCCGAGGGCCTTGGCGTACTGGATTCCCAGGTGGCCGAGGCCGCCGATGCCCTGCACCGCGACCAGCGAGCCCGGGCGGGCCCGGCCGGACAGCAGCGCGTTGTACACGGTCAGCCCGGCGCACAGCAGCGGCGCCTCATTCAGCGGGTCGGTGCCGTGCGGGATCCGTACCAGGCCGGTCGCCCGGGCGTAGGTGACCTCGGCGTAGCCGCCGTCGACACCGGTGCCGGTCAGTGGCTGATCGGTGCAGTTGACGAAGTCACCGCGGCGGCACGCCTGGCAGGTGTTGTCCTGCCCGCCGAGGAACCCGACGCCGACCCGATCGCCGGCCCGCCACGAGTCGTCGACGCCGGGGCCGACGGCGCTGATCACGCCGATGATCTCGTGGCCGGGCACGAGAGGCGTCTGTGGATCCGCCCGCAGGCCGTCGACGGCGAGTTCGTCGGTGCGGCAGACCCCGCAGGCCTCGACCTCGATGCGTACCTGGCCGGGTGCCGGCTCGCGCCGTTCCCGCTGCACCAGGTCGAACCGGCGGTGACCGGTGACGGTCATCGCCCGGTACGTGTCGTCGCTCATCGCGGCAGCTCGCTTCCGGCTTGTTCCCGCACGATGTAGTCGGCGTACCAGTCCGGCCAGTCCGGGTCCTCGGCGCCGATGCGCGCCTCGTGTTCGCCGTGCGCCGCGGCGGCGCGGCGCAGCGCGGCGGCCAGGTCGCTGGTGGAGGAGAAGGTTGTGGCGGCCGGGTCGACTCGGCCGGGCAGCCGGGTGGTCACCTCCTGCAGCAGCCAGCCGTTGCCGTCCGGGTCGCTGAACGACAAGAACGAGCCGTAGCTGTTGCGCTGCGGGTCCGCGCCCGGCACGCGGGCGTCGGTGCCGGCGTGGTGGAAGATGCCGCCGGCGTCGTGGAAGACCTCGCTGGGGTCGGCGCCGAGCCGTTTGAGTTCGTCGTGGGCGGCGTCGATGTCGCTGACGATCAGGTGTAGCCCCTGCGCCGACCCCGGGGCCTGGTCGGTGACCGAGATGCCGAAGATGACCGAGGCCGGGGATCCGGGCGGGGTCACCTGGACCACCCGGAAGGTGTCGCTGGTGGCGATGTCGGCGTCGAGGCGCCAGCCCAATGCGGTGTAGAAGTCCTTGGCCCGGCCGACGTCCGACACCGGGATCACGACGACTTCCAGCTTCATGTCCATGACTCGTGCCTCCTGCGCTCGTGTTGTTCCGCTTGCCTTCGAGCCTGTCGGTCCCGGGCCCCGGTGATACCCGTGAGACTCCCTGGCCCCTGGCCGCCAGGGACTGCCACGGGTGTGTACCGGCACCGCGCAGCTCGATGGTGGAGGCGGACAGGAGGGGGCTGACATGGAGTTTCTGGTGACCATGACGACCAAGGTGCCCACCGGCACCACACCGGCCGAGGTGGCCGACATGCGAGCCCGCGAGGCTCTGCACACCCGTGCCCTGGCCGGCACGGGACGGATCCTGCGGTTGTGGCGCCCGCCGCTGGCGCCGGGGGAGTGGCGCTCGATCGGCCTGTTCGCGGCGACCGGCGCGGAGGAGCTCGAAGCGACACTGATAGCGATGCCGCTGCGGGTCTGGCGCAGCGACGAGGTGACGCCGTTGGGCGCCTTCCCCAACGATCCCGGGCCCGGCCGGGTGCCGGTGTCCGCGGGGGCCCGCGACTTCCTCGTCCATTTCAAGATCAGAATTCCGCGGGGTACGAGCCAGGAGGACGCCGAGGAACGGTTCGCGCTGGAGGCACAGCGGGCTCGGGAGTTGGCGGCCGGCGGATGGCTGCTGCGGCTGTGGACGGTTCCGGGTGGGTCGCTGGGCCACTGGCGGGCGAGGAACGCGTACCACCTGCGCGGGCTGCTGAGCACGCTGCCACTGGCCGACTGGTTGACCACCGAGATCGTGCCGCTGACCCGGCACCCCAGTGACCCGGGAATCGAGGTGGCGACGGATGATCGCGCTGCGTAGCCGGGCCGGGTGGGCGCTGATCGCCGCCACGGTGCTCGCGTCGGCGGTCGGGTTCGTCGACGCCTACATGATCAATGTTGCGGTGCCGGCGATCGGCGCCGACCTGCGGGCGAGCGTGAGCGAGCTGCAGTGGGTGGTCACCGGCTATCTGGTCACGGTGGCCGCGCTGCTGTTGCTCGCCGGGGCGCTGGCCGACCACTTCGGCCGGCGGCGGGTGCTGGCCGCGGGGCTGCTGCTGATGCTGGCCGCCTCGCTCGCCTGTGCCGCCGCCCCGAACGTGGCTGCGCTGATCGCGGCCCGGCTGGTGCAGGGTGCGGGCGGCGCCCTGGTGGTGCCGAGCAGTCTCGCGCTGCTCAACGGGACGCTGCGCGGTCCGGACCGGGCGCGGGGTATCGGGATCTGGGCCGGCGTCTCCACGCTCGGCACGACGCTCGGCCCGTACGGCGCGGGCTGGTTGGTCGACCACGCGTCGTGGCGCTACGTGTTCCTGCTCAACGTGCCGCTGATCGTCGCGGCGCTGTGGCTGCTGCGTCAGGTGCCCGACACGGACCTGGAACGGCGGCCGCTGTCGGTGGACATTGTCGGCGCTCTGCTCGCCGTGGCCGGGCTCGGCGGCGTCATCTACGCGCTCACCGCGGGACCGGACATGGGGTGGGCGACCGCTCCGGTGCTGGCGTCGGCGGTGCTCGGGCTGGGATGCCTGGCCGCGCTGATCCCGGTCGAGCGGCGGCTGCGAGTGCCGATGCTGCGCCCGCAGCTGTTCCGGTCGCGGCCGTTCGTGGCGATCAACGCGGCGACTGTGCTGTTCTACGGAGCGCTCGCCGCCGCCAGCTACCTGATCGTCCTGCAGTGCCAGCTGCGGCTGGGCTACAGCGCCACCGAGGCGGGTGCGGCACTGATCCCGGAGTCGGTGGTCTTCCTGGTGGTCTCACCGCTGGCCGGCGGGCTGGTGGCCCGGGTCGGCACCCGCTGGCCGATGGCCACGGGCATCCTGCTCGTCGCGGCCGCGCTCGCCTGGCTGTCCTCGGTGCGGCCCGGAGACCCGTACGCCGAAGTGATCCTGCCGGGCGCCCTGCTGTGGGGCCTCGGGCTCGGACTGGCGGTCACGCCGCTGACCGCCGGGGTGCTCGCCGCCGTCGACGACAGCGACCTCGGCGAGGCGTCGGCGATCAACGACGCCGCGTCCCGGGTCGGCGGCGTGGTGCTGGTCGGCCTGGTGCCGGTGCTGCTCGGGGTGAGCGGCGCCCCGGACCTGGGCGGGCCGCTCGCCGCCAACTACCGCTTCGCGATGCTCGTGCTGGCCGCGCTCACCGCAGCGGCCGCCCTGCTCACCGCCCTCTTCGTGCCCAGCAACCGCCGCGGGCAGCCATTGGTTCCCAACCCCCGGGTGCACGCCTGCGCGGTATCGGAAGACCTCGTGACGGAAGGAGCAATGAGATGACCACCCTGTCCGGAAGCACCGTCGTCGTCCTCGGCGGATCCTCGGGCATCGGGCTGGCGACCGCCCGCCAGGCCCGAGCGGCCGGAGCGAAGGTCGTGGTCACCGGCCGCGACGAGGGCCGCCTGAAAGCGGTCCGCGACGAGCTCGGCGCCGCGACAGCGGCCCTCGACCTCGCGGACACCGGCGGGCTGAGCCGGTTCTTCGCCGGGCTGCCGGCGCCGGTCGACCACGTATTGCTCAGCGGCAGCGGCCCGGTCTACGCACCGATCCTCGAGATGGACTTCGAGGTGGCCCGCGGCTCGCTCGACGCGCATCTGCTCGGCGCCCTGCGGGTGGCCCGCGAGTGCGCCGGCCGCGTCCGACCGGGCGGGTCGCTCACCCTCATCTCCGGAACCGGTGCCCGCCGTCCCGGTCGTGGCTACATCCTCGCGGCCATCGGCACCGCCGGGCTGGCGGCGATCACCACGAACGCCGCCCTCGAACTCGCCCCGCTGCGGATCAACTCGGTCGCCGCCGGCTTCGTCGACACGCCGCTGTCGGCCCGGCTGCTCGGCGACCAGATCGAGCAGCGCCGCGAGCAGCTACGCACGACGCTGCCGATCGGACGGGTCGTCGGCCCGGCCGATGTGGCCGCCCTGATCCTGCACCTGATGGTCAACGACGCCCTGACCGGTGCCACCTACGACGTCGACGGCGGCCAGCAACTCACCTGACCGCCCGCCCACCACAGAAGGAGAACTGATCACCATGACCGATCGACGAGGTTTCCTCGGGATCGCCGCCGGGGCAGTGGCCGCCACCCAGCTCGGGGTGTCCCTGCCGGCGCAGGCGGCGACCGGCACCCCGGCCGGCGTCCGCCCGTTCCGCATCAAGGTTCCGCAGCGGCAGATCAACGATCTGCGGGAGCGGCTGCGGATGACCCGCTGGCCCGACCGGGAGACGGTCCGCGACCGTTCCCAGGGCGCCCAGCTGCACAAACTCCGGCCGCTGGTCGAGCACTGGGGCCGCGGCTACGACTGGCGCGACGCCGAGGCACGGCTCAACGCCCTGCCGCAGTTCATCACCGCGCTGGACGGGCTGGACATCCAGTTCGCGCACATCCGCTCGCCGCACCGCGACGCCCTGCCACTGCTGATGACGCACGGCTGGCCCGGCTCGATCGTCGAGCTGCTGAAGGTCATCGGCCCGCTGACCAACCCGACCGCACACGGCGGGCGTGCCGATGACGCGTTCCACCTGGTCCTGCCGACGCTGCCCGGTTACGGCTTCTCCGGCAACCCGGCCGCTCCGGGCTGGAACCCGCCCCGGGTGGCGAAGGCCTTCCACCAGCTCATGCTCCGCCTCGGCTACTCCCGGTACGTCTCACAGGGCGGCGACTGGGGCGCGATCATCTCCGAGGTGCTCGCGACGCAGAAACCCGCCGGACTCCTCGGCATCCACATCAACATGCCCGGCACCGTGCCGCCGGACATCCTGCGCCACCTGCGCAACTTCGACCCCGCACCAGCGACGCTGTCCGAGCGGGAGAAGATCGCCTACGACCGGCTGCTGCACTTCTACCGGGACGGTTTCGGCTACGCGGCGATGATGAACCAGAGCCCGCAGACGATCGGCTACGCCCTCGCCGACTCGCCCGTCGCGATGGCGGCCTACTACTACGACAAGATCGCCGAGTGGACCGACAGCGGCGGTGAGCCGGAGAAGGTCTTGACCTACGACGAGATACTCGACGCCATCTCGCTGTACTGGCTGACCAACACGGGCGCGTCGTCGTCGCGGCTCTACTGGGAGGGCTCGCAAGCCGGCGGCGGCCCGTTCAACGCCGTGCCGATTCCGGATCTGCCGGTCGCCGTGACCGTGTTCCCGGCCGAGATCTACCGCGCACCGCGCAGCTGGGGCGAGAAGACCTTCGGCAACATCATCCACTGGAACGAGGTCGACCGGGGCGGCCACTTCGCCGCCTGGGAACAGCCGAAGATCTTCACCCGGGAGATCCGCGCCGCCTTCCGGTCGCTGCGCTGAGCGCTGTCTGCCGGATAGCGGTCGCTGCGCTAACCGCTGTCCGGCAGGACGTCGCGCAGCTGGCGTCGCGAGTCGATGCCGAGCTTGCCGAAGACGCTGCGCAGGTGCCATTCGACGGTGCGGGGGCTGATGAACAGCCGGGCGCCGACCTCCGGATTGGACAGCCCGGCGCGCACCAGTAGGGCGATCTGGCGTTCCTGGGCGGTCAGCTCGTCACCGGCGCCGCTGCCGGCGGCCCGCTTGCGGACACTCTCACCGGTGGCCAGCAGCTCCCGGCGGGCACGCTCGGCGAACCCGTCCATGCCGATCGAGACGAACATGTCGTACGCGGTCCGCAGCTGCTCCCGGGCCTCGATCCGGCGCCGGAGGCGGCGCAGCCACTCCCCGTACAACAGGTGGGCCCGGGCCAGGTCGGGACGCATCCGGGTCCGGCCGAGGAGTTCGATCGCCTCCCGGTAGCGGGACTCGTCGCCGTGCACCAGAGCCTGGCTGCGCGCCTGCAGCCCGGCCGCGCAGTCGGTGCCGGACGGCTGGGTCGTCTCCACGAGCCGGTCGAGAGCCTCCCGGGCGATCCGCTCCTCACCGGTGCGGACGGCCGCCTCGACCAGCTCGGGCAGCAGATAGACCGAGTTCCACGGATCCCACCGCTGCTCGGCGTCGCGGGCGAACCGCAGCGCCTCCGGATAGCGCGCCAGACCGTTGTAGAGCACCGTGCCCGCCCAGCAGGCGCCGGTCAGTCCGGTGCCGAGGCCGGTCGCCTCGGCGTCGCGCAGCGTGTCGGTGATCAGCGCGACGGTCTCCGGCTCCCGGCCACGTAGGGCGAGCAGGCGCAACGTGGCGTACGGCGGGTACGCCTCCCGCCCGGTCGCCTCGTTGATCATCTCGATCTCCTCGACGGCCGCGGCCGCCTCGTCGAGGTCACCGGTCCAGATCAGGGCGTAGCCGAGGTTGACGAGGTGTTCCGGCAGGCTCTGCAGGGCGCCGGCCTCGCGTACCAGGGCCAGCTGCCGGGTGCTGACCCGCAACAGGCCGTCCAGGTCCCAGCGCCCGGCGAACGCGGCGGACGCGACCCGGCCCCACCGCATCACCTCCGCGACGGGCAGATCGACGATGGCGACCGAGGCCTGCCGCAGCGACTCCACCGCGGCGCTCCGTTCGCCCGCGGCGAGCCCGGCCACGCCGTCGATCAGCAGGCCCAGCGGATCGTCGCCGGGCGGCGGCAGGATCTCGCGTACGGCGTGCGACACCGCCACGATGGTGTTCCGGTCGCCGGTGCTGCTCGCGATGGCCCACGCGTGCAGGCTGGTCTCCCGGGCGAGCGCGGGACTGGCGGCCACGAACTGCCGGGCCGCCTCGAGCATCAGCGGGATCGCTGCGGAGCTGCGCCCGGAGGCGTACTCCATCTGGCCGCGCAGCGCGGCGACCCGGCCGTTCTGCAGGGCGTCGAGCGGCTGGGAGCCGAGCGCTTCGACCAGCCGGCGGGCGTCGTTGAACTCCCCGGCGCCCAGGCTGGCCTCGGCGGCGGCCAGCATCCGGTCGGTGCGGTGCGCCGGATCCGCGGTGAGCGCCACCGAGCGTTGCAGGAAGGCCGCGGCCGCGGCCAGCCCCCCGCGGGCCTGCGCGCGCCCGGCGGACCGTTGCAGCTCGGCGGCCACCGACTCGTCCGGTCCGGCCGCGGCCGCCGCGCGGTGCCAGGCCCGCTGCTCCGGTGCGTTCTTCGCATCGGTGACCTCGGCCAGGGCCAGGTGTACGGCCCGGCGGTCGATAGTCTCCGCGGCCCGGTAGGCCGCCGAGCGCACCAGCGGATGCCGGAAGGTGACCCGCTCGCCGAACGACAGGAACTCGTCGATGTCGCCGACGGCGAGGGACAACCCGAGCCGTGCTGCCGCGCCGCGGACCAGGTCCGGGTCGCCGACCGGTTCGGCGGACGCCAGCAGGAGCAGCAGCCGGGCCGGCGCCGGCAGTTCCCGGATCCGTTGCCGGAACGTCTCCTCGATCCGGTTGGGCAGCGCGTCGGCGTTGATCAGGCCGAGCCCGCCGGCCATCTGCGTGGTGGTCAGCCCTTGCGGCAGCTCGATCAGGGCGAGCGGGTTGCCGTGGGTCTCCGCGACGATCCGGTCGCGGATGTGCCGGTCGAGGCGGGCGGGTGAGATCGCGTCGAGCAGGGCGTAGGCGTCGGGGTCGCGCAGGGCGGTGACTTCCAGACCGGGCAGCCCGCGCAGCTCCGGCCCCGGCACACGGACGCCGAAGAGCAGACCGACCGACTCGGCGAGCAGCCGGCGCGCGACGAAGCCGAGAACCTGCGCCGAGGCCCGGTCCACCCAGTGCATGTCGTCGATCAGGCAGAGCAGCGGGCCGTCCTCGGACGCGTCGGACAGCAGGTCGAGCAGCGCCAGCCCGACCAGGAACTGATCGGGGGTGGCGCCGGCCCGCATCCGGAACACCGTCTCCAGCGCTTCGCGCCGGCCGGGCGCCAGGTTCGCCAGGTTCGCCAGCCGGTCGAGCAGCGGCAGGCACAGCTGATGCAGGGTGGCGAACGCGAGCTCCATCTCCGACTCGACGCCGGCAGCGCGCAGCACGCGCGTGCCGGTGGCGGCATCCCGGGCGTACGCGAGCAGCGCGGTCTTGCCGATACCGGCCCCGCCGTGCACGACGAGCACCCGGCTCTCGCCGCTGCGCACCGCGCTGATCATTTCGTCGAGGCGGGCGCGTTCGGCGTCGCGGCCGAGCAGCTCGGGACGTGACTGTCTCATCTCGTCACCTCCTCGGCGGGCGGCAGCACGTCACGCAACTGGCGGCGGGAACTGACGGCGAGCTTGGCGAAGATGCCGCGCAGGTGCCATTCGACGGTGCGCGGGCTGATGAACAGCCGGGCGGCGACCTCGGGGTTGGACAGACCGTCGCGCACCAGCAGCGCGATCTGGCGTTCCTGGGCGGTCAGCTCGTCGCCGGAGGTGGCCTCGGCGGTGCGTTTGCGGACGCTCTCCCCGGTGGCGACCAGCTCGCGGCGGGCCCGTTCGGCGAAGGCCTCCATGCCGATCGACACGAACATCTCGTACGCGGTACGCAGCTGCTCGCGTGCCTCGGCGCGTTGCCGGCGCCGGCGCAGCCATTCGCCGTACAGCAGGTGGGCCCGGGCCGTGTCGGGCCGCATCCGGGTCAGGCCGAGCCGCTCGATCGCCTCCCGGTAGAGGTCCTCGGCGGCGCTGTCCTCGGCCAGCAGGGCACGGCAGCGTGCTTCCAAGCCGGCCGGGAAGTCCGCTGGGAACGGGCGCGTGGTCGCGACCAGCCGCTCGAGCGCGTTGCGGGCGACCCGGTCGTCACCGGCACGGCTGGCCGCCTCGACCAGTTCGGGAAGGATCCAGGTGGAGCCGATCGGCTCCCACTTCTGCTCGGCGGCCCGGGCGGAGCGCATCGCCTCCGGATAGCGGGCCAGGCCGTTGCAGAGCAGCGCGCTCGCCCAGTGCGCGGTCGTCACCCCTGATCCGAAACCGGTGGCCGCGGCGGTTTCCAGGGTGGCCGTCACCAGCTCGGTGGTTTCCGCCTCGCGGCCGCGCAACGCCAGCAGGTGCAGGTTGATGTAGGGCGGGATCGGGTTTCCGGTTGCCTCCGCGACCAGCCTGCTCTCCGCGATGGCGGCGGCGGCCTGTTCGAACTCGCCGGCCCAGGTGAGGGCGTAACCGAGGCCGGTGAGGTTGTAGGGCAGCGCCTGCAGGGCGCCGGCCTCACGGACGAGCCGGACCTGCCGGACGCAGGCGGCGCGCAGGGCTTCGAAGTCCCAGATGCCGCCGTAAACGACGGTGGACTGCCATCCCCAGCGCACCACCTCGGAGACCGGCATGTCGCTGATGCGTTCCGCGGCCTCCCGCAGCGTGGTGGCCGAGGCGTCCCAACCCTCGGTGACCAGCAGCGCCATCCCGTCGAGGACCAGGTCCAGCGCACTGTGGGTCTCGTCGGCCGGCACGCTGCGGACCGCGCGGGCGACGGCCACGAACCCCTCCCGGTCGGCGTTGACGGTCGCCATGCCCCAGGCGTTCAGCAACGTCTCCCGAGCCAGTCGCGGGTGCGTGGGAGCGAGTCGGCTGGCCGCGTCCAGCAGCAGTGGAATCGCGGAGCCGCCGGCTCCGGAGGCGAACGCGATCTGGCCTTCCAGGACACCGGCACGGCCGCTCTGCGGTCCGTCGAGCGGCCGGGAATCCAGGGCCCGGAGCAGTCGGCGGACGTCGTCGAACTCGCCGGCGCGCAGGCTCGCCTCCGCAGCGGCCAGCATCCGTTCGGTGCGCCGCAGTGGGTCGCCGGTCAGCGCGACCGACCGTTGCAGGAACGCGGCGGCCGCGGCGAGACCACCCCGGGACTGCGCGCGGCCGGCGGACTGCTCGAGCTCGTCGGCGACCGACTCGTCGGGTCCGACGGCCGCGGCCGCGCGGTGCCAGGCGCGCCGTTCCGGTGCGGTGTGCGGATCGGTGACCTCGGCCAGTGCCAGGTGGGCGGCACGGCGGTCGGCGGGATCCGCCGCCCGGTAGACGGCCGAGCGCACGAGCGGATGCCGGAAGGTGACCCGTTCGTCGATGGTGAGCAGGTCGTCGACCGCTGTCGCGGCGGGCACACCGAGCTGCCGGGCCGCACTGCGGACCAGATCCGGATCGCCGACCGAGTCGGCGGCCGCGACCAGCAGCAGCGTGCGGGCCGATGCGGGAAGGTCGCGGATGCGGTTGAGAAAGCTCTCCTCGATCCGGCCGGGCAGGGTGTCCGCGTCGAGAAGGCCGAGGCCACCGGCCATCTGGGTCATGGTGAGTCCGCGGGGCAGCTCGATCAGAGCGAGCGGATTGCCGTGCGTCTCGGCCACGATCCGGTCGCTGATGCGCTGGTCGAGCCGGGTGCGGGTGGCCGAGCGGAGCAGCAGGTGCGCGTCGGCGTTGCTCAGCCCGGTGACTTCCAGCTCCGGCAGGCCTTTCCAGTCCGGTCCGATCGGTTGGCGAGTGCCGAGGATCAGGCCGATCGACTCGGCGAGCAACCGGCGGGCGACGAAGCCGAGCACCTGCGCCGAGGCCCGGTCCAGCCATTGGGTGTCGTCGACCAGGCAGAGCAGGGGCTGCTGCTCGGATGCGTCGGAGAGCAGGTTGAGCACGGCTAGGCCGACCAGGAACGGGTCGGGAGGAGTGCCGGCGCGCATCCGGAAGACCGTCTCGAGCGCTTCGCGCCGGGGCACGGGCAGGTGGTCCAGCCGGTCGAGCAGGGGCAGGCAGATCTGGTGCAGTGCGGCGAAAGCGAGTTCCATCTCGGACTCGACCCCGGCCGCGCGGAGCACCCGTAGATCGCCGGCGGCCCGCTCCGCGTAGTCGATCAGTGCGCTCTTGCCGACCCCGGGCGCGCCGTGCACCACCAGGACGCGGCTCTCGCCGTTTCGCAGAGCCTTGACCAGATCGTCGAATGCGGCTCGTTCGGTCTCTCGATCGACGAACAGCTGCTGGTGCACATGATCCCCCCGAATTTCAGTTGTTCACCGCTTCGCGTGGCAGCGTGTCACGAAGCTGCCTGCGCGAGCTGACCCCGAGCTTGGCGAATATCTTCCTCAAATGCCATTCGACCGTCCGGGGACTGAGAAACAGCCGCGCGCCGACTTCCGGATTTGACAGTCCGTCGCGTACGAGTACGGCGATCTGCTTCTCCTGCGGGGTGAGCTCGTCGACCGACGTGGCCTCGGTCCGCTGCTTGCGGACCGCCGTTCCGGCGTTGAGCAGGACACGACGGGTGCGCTCGGCGAATCCCTCCATGCCGATCGCCACGAACATCTCGTACGCCGTCTGCAGTTGATCGCGGCCTTCAGCGGTGCGCTGCGAGTGGCACAGCCATTCGCCGTACAGCAGGTGAGCGCGGGCGAACTCCGGGCGTAGCGGGGTGCGACCGAGTCGTTCGATCGCCTCCCGGTAGAGACGCTCCGCCGTGCTGCCCTCGGCGAGCAGGGCCCTGGTGCGGGCCAGGATGCCCTGCGCCCAGTCGGTGTCGCACGGCTGCGCCGCATCGGTCAGCCGGTCGAGGGCCTGCCGGGCGGCCTTCCGGTCCCCGGTGCGCACGGCGGCCTCGATGAGCTCCGGCAGCGCCCAGATCGCGACCCACAGCTCGGCGACCTCGGAGCTGGCCCGGGCCGCCGCGGCCGCCTCCGCGTACTGGCCGAGGCTGTTGTGCAGCACCGCGGCCGACCACTGCGCGACCGTGACGCCCATCAGCTGTCCGCTCGCGCTGAGCTCGGCGATCGTCGTCCGGACCAGCTCGGTGGCTTCCTCCCGCCGGCCGCGCAGCGCGGCCAGCCGCAGCCGTACGTGCGGCGCCATCGGGGCGCCGACGATC
This sequence comes from Actinoplanes sp. NPDC024001, assembly GCF_040638955.1. Lineage (NCBI taxonomy): Bacteria > Bacillati > Actinomycetota > Actinomycetes > Micromonosporales > Micromonosporaceae > Actinoplanes > Actinoplanes sp. NPDC024001. The sequence continues at coordinate 84,983 of NZ_JBEZZB010000007.1, read as the reverse complement.
GCGGCCACGGTCTCGATCTCGGCGGCGATCGAGTCGGCGGCGGCGAAGTCGCCGGCCCACGAGGTCCAGATGCCGAGGGAGGTGAGGCAGAAGAGCAGTTCGTTGAGCGCGCCTGCGGCACGGACCATCGCCGCCGCCCGCCGGTAGCTCGCGTACACCGCCGGGAAGTCCCAGACTGCGGGGATCATGCCGTTGGCGACCCAGCCCCACTTGAGCATGTCGCGTGCGGGAAGTTCGAGCAGGCCGGGCAGGGCGCGCTGGAGCACCGGGACGGCTGCCGCGCGCCCGTCGGTGACCAGCAGGGCACCGCCCTCGAGCAGGAGATCGAGCACATCGGCGGGGCCGGGCCTGGGCGCCAGCGTCCTGATCGCCTGCGAGATCGCCAGCAGGCTGTCCGCGTCCGCGGCGACCAGCGCGGTGGTGCCCCACGCCATCAGGTAGGTCTCGCGGGCGAGCTGGACGTCGAACGGTTCCAGGCGCTGCGCGGCCGCCAGCAGTAACGGCGGCGCCTCGTGGTTCATCCCGGTGGTGAACGCGATCTCACTGCGCACGAGATGGGCCCGGACCCGGTGGAACTCGCTCTGCGCGTCGCGTTCGGCGATGCTGAGGTATCGGCGTGCGCCCTCCAGGTCGCCGGCGTGCAGGGTCGCGGCGGCGGCCGCGACGGCGCGCTCGGCGCGCCGGGAAGGGTCGGTGGTGAGGCTCACGGAGCGTTGCAGGAAGGCGGCGGTCGCGGCCAGGCCACCGCGCGCCTGCGCGCGCTCGGCGCATCGTTCCAGCTCGGCGGCGATCTCCTCGTCGGGGCCGCCGGCGGCGGCCGCCAGATGCCAGGCCCGGCGGTCCGGATCGGTCCCGGCATCGGTGCCTTCGGCCAGAGCCAGATGTACGGCGCGGCGCTCGTCCACCGGCGCCGCCTGGTAGACGGCCGACCGGACGAGCGGATGGCGGAACGTGACGCGCTCGGCGACCGTGAGCAGCCCGTCCGTGCCGCCGGCCAGCGCGCTCGCCACGGTCACACCGAGCCGTTCGGCGGCGCGCCACACCAGGACCGGGTCACCGAGGGGCTCGGCGGCGGCGATCAGCAGCAGCCGCCGGGTCTGCTCGGGCAGCCCGTCCACCCGGGTCAGGAAGCTTTCCTCGATCCGCCGGGGCAGCGCGTCGGCGGTCAGCAGGCCGAACCCGCCGGCCATCTGGGTTCGGCTCAACCCGCGGGGCAGTTCCAGCAGGGCGAGGGGGTTGCCGCGGGTCTCGGCCACGATCCGGTTGCGGATGTGCTGATCCAGCCCGGAGTGCGTGACGGAGTTCAGCAAGGCGTGCGCGTCGGCGTCGCGCAGACCGGTGACCTCGAGGTCCGGTAGGTCGAGCAACTCCCGGCTGCGCACCCGGGTGCTGAAAACCAGCGCGACCGACTCGGCCAGCAGCCGCCGTGCGACGAAACCGAGGACCCGCGCCGAAGCCTGGTCCATCCATTGCGCATCGTCGAGCAGGCACAGCAGCGGGCGGTGCTCGGAGGCGTCCGCCAGCAGGTTGAGGACGGCCAGGCCGACCAGGAACCGTTCCGGTGGCGGTGCGGAGCGCATCCCGAAGATGGTCTCCAGCGCCTCGCGTTGCAGGTCGGGCAGGTGTGGGACCCGGTCGAGCAGCGGCGCGCACAGCTGGTGAAGGGTGGCGTAGGCGAGTTCCATCTCGGACTCGACGCCGGCGGCCCGCAGCACCCGGGCGTTCGTTGCGGTGCGCTGTGCGTACTCCAGCAGCGCGGACTTGCCGACCCCGGCGACGCCGTGCAGCACCAGCACCCGGCTTTCGCCACTGCGCAATGCCTTGATCACCCGGTCCAGTGCGGCGCGCTCCGCCTGTCGTCCGATCAGCCGCCCGGCTGGCGCAGACCGCGTTTGACGCACGAGTTCCCCTCCGCCGTGCGACCGGGATGACGCTCCAGTCTCGGTCGCGGGACAGGGCGCCAGCTATGATCGCCGTCACAGCGGCGCCACTTCATGTGCGGCTTCGTTCGGTCGCGTTCGAGGCGGGCCGCGACAGGTGGGTCTGAAGGGCCGCGGCGATCTCGCCGGCGGCGGCCAGTTGCTCCGGGGTGAGCGCGTCGATGAACAGCTCGCGGATGGCCCGCAGGTGGGGAGCGGTGGCGGCGTGGAACGCGTCGGCGCCGGTGGGTTGCAGCACGACCTCGGCGCCGCGGCTGTCCGAGGCGCATTCCTCACGCCGGATCAGCCGGCGGCGCTCCATCCGGCCGAGGTGGTGCGACAGCCGGCTGCGTTCCCAGCCGATCAGGGAGGCCAGCTCGGAGGAGCGGACCCGGCTGCCGGGGGCTTCGCTCAGTGCGAGCAGGACCGCGTAGTCGCCGGGGGAGAGGCCGGTGTCGTGCTGCAGGCGCGCGGTGAGCATGTTGCGCAGCCTCTCGGTGGTCTCGATGAACTCGCGCCACGTGCTCAGTTCGTCGCGGGTGGGCAGCTTGCGCGCGCCGGCCATGGCGGGCCTCCTCTGGTTGACGTGTCAATAACATGGTGGCATAGTTGACGTGTCAATCACGACTCGCGATCGAAGTAGGAAAGAGTCACCGTGACCCGGATCGGCATCATCCTCGGAAGCACCCGCCCCAACCGCAACGGCGAGGCCGTCGCCCGCTGGGTGCACGACATCGCCGCGCAGCGTGGCGACGCGCAGTACGAACTGGTCGACCTGCGTGACTTCCCGCTGCCCCACCTCGACGAGGCGATCCCGCCGTCGCTGGGGCAGTACCAGAACGAGCACACCAAGAAGTGGGCTGACAAGATCGCGTCGTTCGACGGTTTCGTGATCGTCACCCCGGAGTACAACCACGGCACCTCGGGCGTGCTGAAGAACGCCATCGACTACCTGTTCGCCGAGTGGAACAACAAGGCGGTCGGGTTCGTCTCCTACGGTTCGGTCGGCGGCGCCCGTGCGGTGGAGCACCTGCGTCTGGTCGCCGGTGAGCTGCAGATGGCCGACGTGCGTCAGCAGGTCACCCTGGCGCTGGCGACCGAGTTCGAGAACTACAGCGTCTTCAAGCCCGGCGACTACCAGATCCCGCAGCTCAACACCCTGCTCGACCAGGTCGTTGCCTGGAGCACCGCGCTCGCGCCACTACGCGTCGCCGCCTGACGCCGCTCATCAGGAGGCGTCGACCACCTACACGTCGGCGGCGGCGGAACCGCCGCCGACGCGCGTGGGCCCGTCCCATCGAATGAAAATTCTTCTTAGCTTGCATTCGTTGACATCGTAAAAGTTTTTGCCTTCTCATTGACGGAAGTCGACGGCGTGGCGGTGCGTGATCGCTGCGGCGCCCGTACGGCTCAGCTCATCCCCCGTCAAGGAGCTATCTCGTGACCAGATCCCCCCTCCGCCGCATCCTGGTGACAGCCGCGGCTGTCACCGTGACCGCAGCCCTGACAGCCGTCGGGTTCACCACCGCCCACCCGGCGAGCGCCGCGGTGGCCTGCGGCGTCGTCTTCGACGACTTCAACTACGCCTCCAGCTCCGACCCGGCGCTCGGCCAGCGCGGCTGGCACGTGCGTACCAATCAGGGTGGTCCTGGTGTGCCGGGAGCGAGCTGGTCCGCGGCCAACGTCTCGTTCCCCACCGTGGACGGTCAGAAGGTGGCCCGTCTGCAGGCCTCCACCAACGGCACCGCGGGCGGCACCAGCCACGCCGAGTTCTCGCTGTCCGAGCGGCGGTTCTTCGAGGGCACCTACCTGGCCCGGATCAAGTTCTCCGACACTCCCGCCGCAGGCCCCGACGGCGACATCGTGAACCAGACCTTCTACACGATCAGCCCGCTGCGGTACGCGTTCGACCCGATCTACAGCGAGCTCGACTTCTCCGAGTACCTGCCCAACGGCGGGTGGGGCGAGAGCGGCCCGACGAACTTCCAGACCACCTGGTACACCTACCAGGCCGACCCGTGGGTGCAGGACCGCCAGTACAGCAAGCAGAACGCCAGCATCGCCGGGTGGCGCGACGTCATGGCCACGGTGGCGAACGGCGAGATCAAGTACTACATCGACGGCCGGCTCGTCGGCACACACGGCGGCAAGTACTACCCCCGGCAGAACATGTCGATCGACTTCAACCAGTGGTTCATCGACCTGACCGGCCACTCCGGCGGCACCAGTGTCTGGCACGAGCACATCGACTACGTGTTCCACGCCAAGAAGCAGGTGCTCACGCCGGCTCAGGCGACCGCTCAGGCGAACGCTTTCCGGGCGAGTGGCACCACGCACACCGACAACGTCACCGGTGACAACAACTGCACGCCCGGCTCGACGGGCAACCCGCAGCCCACCGGCTCCCGGATCGCCAGCAACTGGAACAACAAGTGCATCGACGTGTCCAACGGCAACTTCAACCCGGGCCAGCGCCTGCAGGTCTGGGACTGCGCCGACACGGTCAACCAGAGGTTCGAGTTCACCGGTGGCACGCTGCGCTCGCAGAACAACACCTGCATGGATGTCGCCGGGGCCGCCACCGCCGACGGCACACCCATCCAACTGGCCACCTGCAACGGCCACGCGGCTCAGCAGTTCGTCCTCAACGCGGCCGGCGACCTGGTGAACCCGATGTCCAGCAAGTGCGTGGACATCGCGGCCTGGAACCCGAACAACGGCGCACCCCTGCACCTGTGGACCTGCGTGGGTGGCGCCAACCAGAAGTGGCGCCGCATCTGACGCGTCCGTGCTGATCAGCCCGGCCCCGCAGCCGGGGCCGGGCTGATCCCGGTCGCTCATCGCAGAGAGCCGCCGTTGACCAGGTAGTGCAGGTCGCACAGAAGCTCCGAGACGATCACTGGATCCAGGTCCGCGAAGCTCGCCGCCCCGGTGAGCCGCGCGTCGCGGAAGGTCTGCGTGGGCTGGTCGTAGACGTCGTTGATCGAGATCCCCGGGTCGAGCGGGAAGTCCAGCCCTCCAGGACCCGGCAGGTGGCACTCCATGGTGGTCTGAATCCCGGCGTCCATCGGCGCGCTGCGCCTCCACCACCCGCGGCGTTCCAGCTTCAGTAACCGGTCGACCGGGACGTCGACGTCGACGAACTCGGGCAACCTGCGCTGCGCGGCCTGTTCGGCGGTCAGCCGCCACACCGGCCGATGCAGCTGCGGGAACGGCTGAAGAATCTCATAGTCGGTGAGCAGCGCCGTCCACGCGGACAGATCGGCCTGCAGATCCACCGGATGGGCGACACCGACTACGTCGTCGTCGGCCACGGCGAACGTCTTGTCGTCGACATCGGCCATGCTGCCGTCCTCGGCGACCCGGAACGCCGTGCCCACCGCCTCGCCCGTGGTGTAGGCCACCCACACCAGACGCCGTGCCAGATGCCCCATCAACGGATGCCCGACCAGCAGTCGCCGGAACTCGGCACCGGTCCACCGCCGCCGGATCACCATCGCCTCCTCCAACCGGTGGATCTGATCCGCCGCCACGGAACGCAGGTCCTTCTTCAAGGCGGAGAATCTCTTGTACGCGGCCGTCGCGAGCGCCTCGTCGTCGTTGGCACCCGGTCGGGGCAGCGCCTTACGCGCCGTGCCGTCCTCATCCATCACGAACGGCTTGAGCTGCTCGTCGAAACTGATCACGAAACGACGCGGACCGTAGTCCAGGGTGAGAGTGTTGCGATCGTCCATCCCGAAGTCGGGGACGAGCCGATCGGCCAGCTGGTCGGCGGTCAATCCCAGCTCCGCGGCGACCGCGCGGACGCGGCTGTCCGCGCCGTACTTCAGCGCTTCGAACTTCACCTTCCGCGAGATGGCGTGAAGGTGGATGAGCGCCGTCTCGGAGCCGATCGCGTAGAGCACGTCGAGCCCGGTCATGGCACGCGCGTGACCGCCCGCACCCGGCCACGCACGGACGACCGGGCTGAGCCGGCGCACGGTGTCGTCGTCGCCGATCACCGCCAACGCCTCCAGCACCCAACTCTGCTTCGGCGGGAACCCGGCCGACTCCCAGGCCTTGAACAGCGACCAGCCGAACTCCGCCAACGCCACCGGGTCCAGCGTCTCCCGCACCGCGGCCAGACCCGGGTACGGCAGACCCAGGCGCGACAACGCCAGCATCGTGCACAGATGCCGCACCGCCCCGGACGGCAACGCACGACGGCGATCGCGCAACAGCACCGGCGTCAGCGAACCGGCGTCCTCGATCCAGTCAGGCAGGTCGGGTAGCCGGGCCGGCACCGCCTCCGCCGGATCCACCGACAACAACAGCTCCACCGCGGACGCCGCGGCAGCGCCGTAATCGGCGGCGGCCGCCCGCACCGAGCCGGTGTGACCGGCCGCTACCAGCACCCGCAGGGCCTGCTCCGCCGCGCGGCGCTCCGCGGCGACCGGACCGAGCGCCGCCGGGATGAGATCACGCGCGGCCGCCTCCGGGTGCCGCCGGAGCCAGCTCACCGCGATCCACCGCACCGACTTCAACCGGTCCAGCCAATCGGCCATCAGGGCGCCGACCCCGGCCCCCTCGGCGGGCAGCAACAGCGGGCCGTAGACGTCCAGCGAACCGCGCTGACGGTTGCGCTGGACCACGACCGGCAACGCGTCCACACCGAACCGGGCGAGCAGGCGGGGCAGCGTCCATCCCGGCGACCAGAAGCTGGTCGGACGCCAGTCGGGCAACAGTTCCAGCGCCAGCGACCGGGGTGCTTCGACGAAGAACTTCTCCTCGTCGGCGGGGCGGCTCATCCGGCCCTCACGCAGCTTCGCCGCCGCCTGCTCCCAGCGCTCGAGGCCGGCGGCGTCCTCGGGCCCGGGCTCCTCGAACTCCGGCACCAGCGCTTCGCGTTCCCCGGGCGCCCAGGACAACCGCGGCACGTCCGGCGCGGTCAGCCCGTTCACCACCACCGGCTCGGCCACCGTGCGCGCGCGCGTCCACGGCGGCGTCACCAACAATGGGTGCAACAACCCCGCCGGCGCCTGCGGCACCGTCGACAACGACGCGAGGATCGGCTCCACCTGCTGTCGGGCCACCTCCGGCAACGCCGGCAACGCCGTATCCGCTACCTCCGGGTTCACCGTCGTGTGCCGGCGCAACAACGCGGCCGCCGGTCCCCGGTTCCCGGCCGGGTCGCCGGCCGCCAACCCCAGCAGGCGCAGCGCCCGCACCGGGAATCGCTGCATGGCCTCGCTGAGCCCGGCCTCCACCAGTTTGTCGTCCGCCTGCTGCAACAACGCGCCGAACGCCTCGTCGGTCGGGATCAACGCCAGACCACTGATCACCGCCCGCCGGCTGGCGGTGTAGTCGTTCGGTTTGTTCAGCAACTCGATCAGGCGCGGCGTCACCGCCGCCCCGACCCCATCGAGGAGCGTGGCCAGCAGGCCGCCCCGCAGGCTCAGATCGAACGACTCGATCCTTCTGGCCAGCTGATCCCACTGTTCAGGGGTCGAGACCGCGAACCCGACCAACGCGATGCGACGCAGATCGGCACCGCAGTCCTCGTCGACCCACTGCGACTCGGTGGGCATCAGGTATGTGGTGATCGTGCGCTGCACCGCCGAGCGATACTCGCCGAGCACCTGCCGGGCCTGCTCGTACTCGTCGTCGTCGGCGACGGCGAGCCGGGCCCGCACCCGCTCCGCCAGCGGTAGCCACGGATCGTAACTCCAGCGGCCACCCCGGTCCGCCGGCGTCACACGGCGCAGGTTCTCCTGCTCGTCGGGGAAGCCGTAGCCCTTGCGCCGGACGTCCAGACCGGCGGCCTCCGCGACGGCCCGTGTCGCGAACGTCAACCCGTGGGCCGCGATCCACCCGTCGGCGAGTGCCGCCAACTGCCCGAATTCCCGATGCTCACACGCATGCGTCGACGCCACCACCGCGGCCGCCGCGCCCAGCGGCGTCACCCGGCTGCCGTCCAGGAAGTCCTGAGCCGCGGCCACCAGCTCACGAACGCTCCTCGGCGCCGCCAGCACCTCGGCCCGCTCCGTGCTCTTGGCGTGCATGACCGCCTCAGCCTTCGCCACCGCACCCGCAAGCCGCGGTAACGAACCACCCAGGCGACCACTCCGCCGCCGCTGAACCTTGCGCATCCACTCGGCGGGCAGCACCAGCGCATCCTCGTCCCGCAACACGACCGGCCCCTCCGCCGCGTTGCCGTCCGGCACAGCCGGGCGGGACACAGCCGCACCCGCGGGTGGCGCCTCGGCGGCCACCTCCACATACCCCTTCTTCAACTTCTCGGAGACCAACCCCTCCACGTACGCGACCGCCGCCGCCTCGTCGGCCAACTCCTTCACCCGCGTCTGTCCCGCGGCACCGACACGTCCGAACCGAACGGTCACCACGGCGCCGTCCCGCGACACCCACCAGAACTTCGCCGACCCCGCACCCCGGTGCTCGAAACAGCGCATCCCGAACGACTCCTCGATTGTGATCAATTGGCAGCGGGCGACACGCTAGCCACGGGGTACGACAAAGAACAGGCGGATCGCCGTTCTTCCGTTCGGCCTGACCGAACTTGAGGCCGCGTAGCCGATGAGGGAGTGCGGTGCCCGGCTACCAGCTCGGCGCGATCCAGGCGGGCCGGGACGCACCGCCGGCCGTGCGGTAATGACCGAGAGTCAGGTCGAACGAATCAGATCGGGATCGGAGCGGCTCGGCGGCGCATCCCTGAACGCCTATGCCGGACGGCTTTCACACGGTGGCGAGCACGAAGGACAGCACGAATCCGGCGGTGGTGCTGATCGCCACCAGCGGGCCGCCTTTCTCGTACGCCTCGGGCATCAGTGTGTCGGCCAGGGAGGCGAGGACGGCGCCGGCGGCGAAGGCCAGCGGCAGGGAGATCGTTTCGGGTGAGGTGTTCGCGAGCGGGCCGGCGCCCACGATGACGGCAAAGGTGAGCAGGGTCGCGCAGGCGAGCCAGGTGCCGAAGATGAAGCGCTGGGAGCGGCCCTGTGCGCGCATGGACGCGCTGCCGACCAGTGCCTCGGGGAAGTTCGATACGAAGATCGCCGCAAGCAGGGCGAGGCCGCCGGTGTCGCCGCCGAGCGACACTCCGAGCGCCACGTTCTCCGGGACGCCGTCGAGGGTGACGGCGCCGAGCAGGGCCAGCCCGGCGGCGCCGGACGTTGACGCGGCCGATGGCCGCTTCTGTTCAGCGGCTGCGTCGACGTCGAGCTTCTCGCTGCCGTGCTGCTGTTCGGGGCCGACCTGGGCGACACGGTCCAGCCAGGCGCTGAGCGCGGTGAACACACACGCACCGATGATCAGGCCGAGGGCGGCACGCCAGATGCCGCCGTGCTCGTAGGCGTCTTCGAAAAGCTCGAACGACAGGGCGGTGATCAGCGCGCCGGCGGCGAACGCGAGCATCGCCGCGAGCACTGTCTTCGGTAGCTGGATTCGGGCGCCGACCAACGCCCCGAGGACCAGGGCGCTGGAGGCGATGACTCCGAAGATGAGAGCATCCACGGTCGTGTATTACCCGATATCGGGGAAGGTATCGACCGCGCCACGGTTGCTCGCCCGACTCGACTCTCCCATGATCGGCCGTCGCCATTCGGTCAGCTTGGGGCGCGTCGGCGGCCCACGCCGGCATTCGCATCGGGGAGCCGGAGGACAGACGGCAGCGGTCGCGGCCGCGACCGTTTTGCCGCGATCCGGGCGCCGCGTGGTGTCCGACGCCGGCGCTGGTGAACGGTCGGACACTCGCGCGACGGCTGCGGCTAGGCCGGCTCGTAGGCCACGACCTGATGGGTCTCGACCCGGTCGGGGCCGGTCAGCAGCGCGGGATCGTCGCCCTCCGCCAGTGGCACGGACATGACGGTAGCGGTGACCTGCTGCAGTCCGGCGGGTGACGTGGCGAGATGGACGACGGTGTACTTGCTGGCGCTGCCGTGCCAGAGCACCAGGGTTCGCGTCAGGCCGGGCACCTGTGCGAGCGCCGGCTTGATCCGTTCCTGCCCGCGGCGGCGGGCCAGCTCGGCGCGGGCCGGGCTGAGCGGTCCGTCGAAGAAGCCGGTGAGGGCGACCGCGGGTGGCTCGGCGGCGGCCCGGCCCGGTATGTCCTCGACGACCTCGTAGACATCGTCCACGAGCAGCTCCATCATGCGCGGCCCGGTCGCGGCACGGGAACGCTCGGAGGCCAGTTCGGCGTCCTCGCGGGTGTGCCAGAGGGTCAGCAGGGCGCCGGCCTGATCCTCGCCTTCCAGCAGGACGAGTCCGGCGTACCCGGGATGCGCGGAGACGACCTCGATCAGCCGGCGGATGTGCTTGTCCGGGTTGTCGGTCTGGGGACGGGTGGCGGTGGTCTGCAGTCGGGCGTACATGATCTTCTCCCTTTCGGTTGTCGTACCACCGATGCTCGGCCTCGCCGTGTGATGGCACCTCAGTGCTGGTACGCAGAACCGCCCCCGATCTCCATAGTTTTGGTGGAGGGTGTCCCCTTTCGGGGGAGTGAGGCGCCGTGGCGCGGGCGCCGGGTGGATCGAAAGTTGGAGATGACCCGTTGACCTGAGGTCAGCGCCGATAGTAATTTTCACCGACAACGGAAATAGATGAAAAGGATGACCGCATGGGTGACAGCGGCGGGCTGCTCGGCAAGCTCCGGATCGAAGGCCCCGGCATGCCGGAGGCTCTGGCGAAGATCGCAGCCACGATCCTGGACGATCCGGAGACCGCGGCCCACGCGAGCATCGTGGACCTGGCCGATCGATCGGGGACCTCGACGGCGACCGTGACCCGGTTCAGCCGTACGCTCGGGTTCCGGGGTTATGCCAACCTGCGCGTCGCCATCGCGACCGAGACCGGGCGGGCCGCGCAGGCCCGCTGGGACACCGACATCAGCAGCGACATCGCCCCGGACGACCCCCTGGCGCACGTGCTCAGCGTGGTCACGGCCGCCGACACGCGGGCCATCCAGGACACCGCCGCCGGCCTCGACCCCGCCGCCGTCGAACGGGTCGCGGCCGCCATCGCGGGAGCCAACCGGGTCGAGATCTTCGGCCTGGGCAGCAGCGGCACCTCGGCCCGCGAGATGGCGTTCCGCCTCGAGCGCATCCGGGTGCCGGTCTGGCACCGCACCGACTCGCACACCGCCCTCACCAACGCCGCCCTGCTGCTGCCCGGGGACGTCGCGATCGGCCTGTCGCACTCCGGACGGACCCGGGAGGTCATCGAGACCCTCGCCGAGGCGGCCGACCACGGTGCGCTGACCGTGGCCGTCACCAGTCACAGCCGCTCCCCGCTGGCGGAGGTGGCCGACGTCGTGTTCACCACCGCGGTGCAGGAGACGACGTTCCGGCTGGCCGCGCTGGCGGCCCTGCACTCGCAACTGCTCGTCCTCGACCTGATCTACGTCGCGGTGGCACAGCAGACCTACGAGCGTACGGCGGAGGCGCTCGAACTCACCGTGCGCGCCGTCGACGCCCACCGGCTGCCCGAGAAGATCCCGACCCGCAAGCGCGGACGCAAGTAGAGCACCCGCTAACTGAATAGCCCTCGACTGCCGGGCATGGCGCCCGGTGGGGCGCTGCCGTGCGCCCGCACAACCCGATTTTTAGCACTTTTTCGCTTCTTTTGGGGAGTTCATATGCGCAACCATCGTCTTACCGCGGCACTCGCCGTGGGCGTCGCCGCGATCCTCACTGTCGGCGCCTGCGGCAGTTCCGGTTCCTCCACCTCCGGTGACAGCGCCCCGGCCGGCGTCCCGGCCGTCAAGGGCGACGGCAAGACCCTCACCGTCTGGGTCATGGACGGCGACTACACCGAAGCCACCATGAAGGCGATCAACGACCAGTTCACCCAGGCCACCGGCGCCACGGTGGACGTGCAGATCCAGCAGTGGGAGGGCATCACCACCAAGGTCAGCACGGCGCTGTCCACCTCGAGCACCCCGGACGTGCTGGACCTGGGCAACACCCAGGTTCCCGCCTTCGCCGCCAACGGCGCGCTGCTGGACCTGACCTCGTACAAGGCTGACCTGCAACAGGGCCGCACGTGGCTGGCCGGCCTGGAGGAGCCCGCCACCGTGGACGGCAAGCTCTACGCCGTGCCCGGCTTCGCCGGCGCCCGCGCGGTCATCTACAACAAGAAGACCTGGGCGGCCGCCGGGGTCACCGCGGCCCCGAAGACGTACGAGGAGCTCACCGCCGCCCTCGACAAGGTCAAGGCGAAGAACCCGGCGCCCGACTTCTCCGCCTACTACCTGCCCGGGCAGTACTGGTTCGTGGGCTTCCAGTTCATGTGGGACGCCGGCGGCGACATCGCCAAGAACGAGGGCGGCACCTGGAAGGGAACCTTCTCCTCGCCGGAGAGCCAGAAGGGCCTCAACGACTTCAAGACCTTCCAGAACACGTACTCCAGCAAGGCGTCGCAGACGATCGACACCATCAACCCGGACCAGACCCAGCTGTTCGCCCAGGGCAAGACCTCGGCGATCATGGCGACCGGCGGCGCGATCGGCCTGATCAAGAAGGCCAACCCGAAGATCACCGACGCTGATCTGGGCACCTTCCCGTTCCCCGGCCTGTCCGGCAAGAACCAGCCGGTGATGCTCGGCGGCTCGGACTGGGGCATCGCCGCCAAGAGCGACGCCCACGACCTGGCCCTGCAATGGGTCAAGATCGCGGCCAGCCCGACCGTGCAGGACAAGAACGTCTTCGGCGTCGACGGCTGGATCCCCAACAGCACCCAGGGCATCGAGGCCGCGCAGGCCAGCCTCGACGAGCAGAAGAAGGCCTTCTTCACCGCCGCGCTGGTCTCCAAGGCGACCCCCGCCGCGGCGCAGTGGTCGGCCATCGAGGGTGACAAGAGCATCAACCAGGTCTTCGCCGACGTCGCCTCCGGCGCCAAGTCGCCGGCTGACGCCGCCAAGGGCTTCGACGAGCACCTCAACACCACCCTCAACGGCGGCCGGTGACCCCTCGTGCGAACCAGCACAGTGCTCGGCGGTGCGCTCGACGCACCGCCGGGCCCTCCTCCCGCTCCCGCGCACAGGTCCCGCCGCCGCCGGCGGGACCGGACTCCACTGGTGCTGCTCAGCCCCGCCTGCCTGGTGCTCGCCGTCGTGACGCTGGCACCGATCGGGTTCCTCGTCGCCACCTCGTTCACCGACTACAACCAGCGCACGCTGTTCACCGGCGAATACGCCAACGTCGGCCTGCAGCAGTACACCGAACTGCTCGCCGACAACGCCTTCTGGGTCTCGCTGCTGCGTACCGTGATCTTCACGGCGGCCATGGTGGCCGGCAGCGTGCTGATCGGCATGGGCGTCTCCCACCTGCTCACCCGCCTCGGGCGGGGGTGGCGCTACACCGTCACGGTGGTGCTGATCGTCGCCTGGGCCATGCCGAACGTCGCCTCGTCGCTGGTGTGGAACTGGCTCTTCCAGCCCGGGTACGGCATCGCCAACTGGGCCCTCGCCCGGCTGGGTGTCTTCGGTGACACCACCAGCCTGAACTGGGCGCAGGATCCCACGCTCGCCTACCTCGCGATCTGGCTGCTCATCGTGTGGCAGGCCGTCCCGTTCATCGCGCTGACCCTGAACGCCGCCGAGACCCAGGTGCCGACCGAATACCTGGAAGCGGCCCGCCTCGACGGGGCGAGCGAGTACGCGATCTACCGCATCGTCACGCTCAACCACCTCCGGCCGACCCTGCTGCTGGTCACGATCCTGTCGGTGATCTGGGACTACAACGTCTTCAACCAGATCTGGCTGATCTCCCGCGGCGGGCCCGGCGACGCCACCTCCACACTCGGCGTCTTCACCTACAAGACCGCCTTCGTCGGGTTCCACATCGGCCACGGTGCGGCGGTCTCGGTCGTCACCACGCTGATCCTGCTCGGCCTGACCGCGGTCTACATCCGCAACCTGCTCAAGTCGGGAGAAGACCTGTGACGCGCGGCGGCTGGAAAGCGAAAACGCTGGCGGCGGCGTTCTGCCTGGTCTGGGCCTTCCCGGTCTACTGGATGGTGAACACCGCGTTCAAACCCCGCTCGGAGATCTTCACCAGTACGCCGCTGTTCTGGCCGCGGCACCCCACCCTGGGCAACTTCACCACGGCGCTGTCACAGAAGCAGTTCCTCACCAACCTGGGCAATAGCGTCATCGTGGTCGCCGCGACCGTCATCATCTCGATCGTGCTCGGCATCTTCGCCGCCGCCGCACTGTTCCGGTTCCGGTTCCGCGGCCGCCGGGTGCTCATGGTGGTGATCCTGGCGGTGCAGATGCTGCCCGCCACGGCGCTGTTGATCCCGATGTTCGTGATGTTCAACAGCCTGGACATGCTGGGCACCTTCGCGGCGCTGGTGCTCGCCTACGTGGCGACCGTGCTGCCGTTCTCGATCTGGGTGATGCGCGGTTTCTTCCTCATGATCCCGGCCGAGATCGAGGAGGCCGCGCACATCGACGGCGCGAGCAGCTGGCGGACCCTGATCAGCGTCCTGTTCCCGCTGGTCGCGCCGGGTGTCATCGCCACCGGCATCTTCTCGTTCATCGCCGCCTGGAACGACTACCTGATCGCCTACACGTTCATGCAGGACGAGAGCCGCTACACGCTGCCGGTGTGGCTGGCCTCGTTCACCAACCCGCACACCGGCACCGATTACGGCAGCCAGATGGCCGCCTCGGTCATCTTCGCCATCCCAGTGATCATTTTCTTCCTCGCCATCCAGCGCAACCTGGTCGCCGGCATGTCCGCCGGCGCCGTGAAGGGCTAAATGTTCATGATTCCGCGCCCGCTCACCTGGACCCCCGGCACCGGCGAACTGGTCCTGGACTCCGGTACCACGCTGGCGGCCCCGGACGAGCTGAGCGACGTCCTCGCCTGGCTCCAGGGGGCGTTGCGTCCCGCGACCGGCCTGCCGTTGCGGCAGGCCGGGCACGGCACCGTCAGCCTGCAGCTCGCCGACGAACTCGGTGCCGAGGCCTTCGAACTCGACGTGCGCGCCGAGAGCGCCACCGTCCGGGGCGGTGATCCGGCCGGCGTCTTCTACGGCTGCCAGGCGCTGGTGCAGCTGCTGCCGCCGCAGGTGTACCGCCGAGCTCCGGTGCCCGGCGTGCGGTGGGCGCTGCCGGCGGTCCGCGTCTACGACGCGCCGCGCTTCGGCTGGCGCGGCGTGATGCTCGACGTCGCCCGCCACTTCATGCCCAAGCACGACGTGCTGCGCTTCCTCGACCTGATGGCGATGCACCGGCTCAACACGCTGCACTGGCACCTGACCGACGATCAAGGCTGGCGGCTGGAGGTGCTGCGCTATCCCCGGCTGACCGAGGTCGGCGCCTGGCGGCACGAGAGCCAGGTCGGCGCGGTGCAGGACGCCCCCTCCGACGGGCGCCCGCACGGCGGTTTCTACACCCAGGACGACGTACGCGAGATCGTCGCGTACGCCGCCCAGCGCTTCATCACGGTCGTGCCCGAGATCGAGTCACCCGGCCACGTGCAGGCCGCCCTGGCCGCCTACCCGCAGCTCGGGGTGACGGGTCGGCAGCTGGAGGTCTTCACCCGCTGGGGCATCAACCCGAACGTGCTCAACGTCGAGGAGTCCACGGTCGACTTCTTCACCGGTGTGCTGGACGAGGTGATGCAGCTGTTCCCGTCGCGCTGGATCGGCGTCGGCGGCGACGAGTGCCCCAAGGACCAGTGGCGCGCCGACCCGCGTACCCAGCAGCGGATGGCCGAGCTCGGCATCAGCGACGAAGCCGGGCTGCAGGCCTGGTTCCTGCGCCGCCTCGACGACCACCTGACCGCCGCCGGGCGCCGGCTGTTCGGCTGGGACGAGATCCTCGAAGGGGACCTGGCGCCGGGCGCGACGATCGCCTCCTGGCGGGGCATGACCGGCGCGATCGCCGCCGCCCGGCGCGGTCACGACGTGGTGGCCTGCCCGGACGACCAGGTCTACCTGGACTACCGCCAGTCGGAGTCGCCGGACGAGCCGATCCCGGTCGCGATCCCGCTCAGCGTCGAGGACGTCTACGCCTTCGACCCGGTACCGCCACAGCTCACCCCCGGCGAGGCACGCCACATCCTGGGCGGCCAGGCCAACATCTGGACCGAGCACGCCGACTCGCCCCGCACGGTCGACTACCTGGCCTTCCCCCGGCTGTGCGCGCTCGCCGAGGCGCTGTGGAGCCCGGCCGAACGCGACTTCGGCGACTTCGCACGCCGGCTCCCGGCACACCTGCGGCGCCTGGACGCGCTGGGGGTGGAGTACCGGCACGCCGACGGGCCCCGGCCGTGGCAGCGGCGCCCCGGCGTACCCGGGCGGCCCGCCACCCGCGAGCAGCGCGCCGAGCACATCGCGCGGCTGGTCGCGAACATCCGCTCCTCCTGACTTTCGGAAGGGATCACCCATGCCGGAACCATCCCTCGACCTCGGCCGCCGGAGCCTGCTCACCGCCCTGCTCACCGGTGCCTTCGTGTCCGCTCCCGCCGCGGCCACGGCCGCCCCGGGCTGGACGGCGGGCGCCGGCCGCGAGGCGATCCGCAAGGCCTACACGTTCCTCGACACCAAGTTCGACGAGTACGGCTCCGGCAGCGCACTGCGCGTTCCGCGCAGCTACACCGGCGGGTTCTTCGAGACGCCGACCTGGACGTTCATCTCCTCTTTCGCGTACGACGACGCACTCGTCATCCTGGCCTGGCTGGCCCGCGGCACCCGGGGCGACGTGCGGCGCGCCACCGTCCTGGGCGACACCCTGCTCTACGCCCAGCAGCACGACCCGATCGGCGACGGGCGCACCCGGGCCTCCTACCAGCCGGACTCGTTCACGGTCCTCAACGGCACCCTCGACATCGGCTCGCCGGCGGCGTACACCGGCAACCAGGCCTGGGTGGGCATGGCCTTCGCGCACCTGTTCGCCCGGACCCGGCAGCGCCGCTTCCTCGACGGGGCCCAGCGTGCCGCCGAGTGGATCCAGGACAAGACGTGGGACGGCGTCCGCGCACCGCACGGCTACACCGGCGGGCGCAACGCCCAGGACGAGCCGAACACCTTCAAAGCGACCGAGCACAACATCGACGTCGGCGCCTTCTTCACGATGCTCGCCCAGCTGACCGGGCGGCAGGTCTGGCGGTCCCGCGCGCAGGCGGCGTACGCGTTCGTCGCAGCCATGCGGGACCGCGCCTGCGGTCACGTGTGGACCGGCACCGATCCGGACGGGGTGACGACCAACCGCTACCCGATCCCGGAGGACGTGCAGACCTGGGCATATCTGGCCACCCTGGACCGCCGCTACGAGCCGGCCGTGACCTGGGTCGTCGACAACCTCGCGGCCTACGACGCCGGCGTGGCCGGCGTCAGCTACAGCAATACCGACACGAGCAAGGTGTGGCTGGAGGGCAACGCGCACACGGCGCTCGCGCTCGCCGCCCGCGACAGCAAGGGCGATCAGCTGCTCGGCAGGAAGCTGCTCTGGAACATCGCGCGGGCCCAGGCCACCACCGCGAACGGCGACGGCCGGGGAATCCCGGCGGCCTCCAGCGACGGCCTGGACACCGGCTTCGGCGATCTCTACTACGCCAGCCTGCACACCGGCGCCACAGCGTGGTTCCTGCTGGCAGCCCTGGGCAGCAACCCGTTCCGGTTGGGGCACTCGACCCAGGCACGGGCCCGAACTGACATCCCGCCGGGGACCTGAGGCAAGGAGGCGGCCCGCCTCAGAAGGGCAGGTCCGGTGAAGCGGATCTGAAGCCGGCGGTTGACACGATGCCCGTGATCTGGAGCCAAGAGAGCACGGGAGGAACGTCGATGATGAAGATCTTATGGAGCAGACCGCGCGTCGCGGTGGTGACGGCGGCGCTCGTGCTGTTCTCGCCGGTGGTGCTCGCGCCCGGTGCGGTGCGTGCCGGGCCGGCGGCCGCGGTGAACGCGGTGGTCGCGTGGAACTCGCATGCCCAGACGGCCATCTATGAGGTCGCGCGGCAGTCGCCGACCACGACGGCGCGCAGCTTCGCGATGGTGCAGGGCGCCGTGTATGACGCGGTGAACGCGGTCGCCGGCGCGCCGTACCGGCCGTATCTGGTGGCGCCGCCCACCCGGCCCGGTGACTCGGCGCCCGCTGCCGTCGCCGCGGCCGCTCACGGCGTACTCCTGTCGCT
Organism: Actinoplanes sp. NPDC024001; assembly: GCF_040638955.1. Taxonomy (NCBI): domain Bacteria; kingdom Bacillati; phylum Actinomycetota; class Actinomycetes; order Micromonosporales; family Micromonosporaceae; genus Actinoplanes; species Actinoplanes sp. NPDC024001. The sequence goes on along the minus strand of NZ_JBEZZB010000007.1, from coordinate 66,931 downwards.
CTTCCCGGCCCAGGCCGGCGCCCTGCGTGCGCAGTACGACGAGGCGCTTGCCGCGATTCCCGACGGCCGCTCCAAGAGCGGCGGCATCGCCGTCGGCGCGGCCGCGGCGGCGGCCATGATCGCCTCCCGGGTGAACGACGGCGCGTTCTCCGACGCGACGTGGCGGGTGGGCACCGAGCCGGGTCAGTGGCGGCCGACGCCACCCGGATTCCTGCAGGTCGGAGCCTGGTTCGCCACCCTCAAACCGTTCGTCGTGCCGGACCCCGGCCGGTTCCGCACGCCGGGCCCGCCGGCGCTGACCGGCGCCGTCTGGGCGCGGGACCTCAACGAGGTGAAGGCCGTCGGATCAGCCACCAGCACGGTACGCACGCCGGACCAGACCGAGGCGGCGATCTGGTGGGACGACCCGCGGCTGGTGGAGTGGGCGATCCTGCGCGACGTCGCCACCACCCAGCGGCTCGACATGCTGCAGGCCGCCAGGATGTTCGCGATGGCCGAACTGGCCGCTGTCGACGCGCTGATCGCCTGCTACCGGGAGAAGAAGCACTGGAGCTTCTGGCGCCCGGTGACCGCGATCCCGCTGGCCGGCACGGACGGCAACCCGGCCACCAAGGCCGAGCCCGGCTGGACGCCGCTGCGGGTCACGGCACCATCCACCGAGTACCCGTCGGGGCATGCCTGCTTCACGTCGTCGACGATGACCGCGCTGCGGACGTTCTTCGGCCGTGACGACGTCGCGTTCAGCGCCTACAGCGCAGACTCCGGCACCGTGCGGCACTACCGCAGCCTTGCCGCCGCGACGGCCGAGCTGAATCTGGCCAGGATCTGGGCCGGGGTGCATTACCGCACCGCCGTCGACCACGGCGACCGGCTCGGCACGAGGGTCGCCCGCGAGGTCCTGGCCCGCCAGTTCGGGCGCCCTTGACCGGCCGCGGTCGTCCTGCCGGACCTCAGCTTCACGCAAACTCGCCGGGGGATCGGTAGCCGGGGGCTCTGTGGACACGCTGCCCAGGTTTCCGGACATCCCGCCGTAACCGCCTCGACGCGGGCGGAGCCGGGCCGCCAGCATCACTCAACGTGGACATGTTCGCGGAGGAGGTGGCCACCGAGGGCTCCGGCTCCCGGCTGATCGTCGGGGTCCTCGGTCCGCTGGTGGTCTCGCTCGACGGGCACGCCGTGCCGGTCCGGTCACCGAGGCTCCGCACCTTCCTGGCGGTGCTGGCCCTCTCGGCCGGTGGACCGGTGCTGTACGACCGGCTGGCGACCGTCGTGTGGGGCGACGACCAGCCGAAAGACGCCCGCCGCGCGCTCCAGCTCTACGTGACCCGGTTACGGCAGCTGCTCAAGGCGGAACTGATCCGGACGGTACCCGGCGGATACGTTCTCGCGACGCGACCGGAACTGGTCGACGCCGTCCGGTTCGGCCGGCTGCTCGACGCCGCGGCACGTGCCGCGGACACGAAGGTCGAGCGGATGACGCTCGTGGAGGCGCTCGCCCTGTGGCGGGGCGAGCCGTTCGACGGTGTGCGGTCCGCGTGGCTCGAAAGTGTGGAGGCGCCACATCTGTCGGCGCTGCGGCTGGCCGCGCTGGAACGGCGGATCGAACTCGACCTGACCGCACGGCGGACCGGCGGCCTGATAGCCGAGATCGAGGACCTGACTGCCCGCTACCCGCTCCGGGAGCAGTACTGGGGCTATCTGATGACCGCGCTGGCGTACGCGGGCCGGCGTGCCGACGCGCTGGGAACCTATCAGCGGTTGTACCGCCTGCTCGCCGAGGAGCTGGGCATCGAGCCCGGCCGGCCCCTGCGCGAGCTGCATCGCCGGATCCTCGACGGTGAGGCGGCCTCCGACGCGCCGGCTGAGATTCAGGTGCCGGGCCCGCCGGCGCCGCGGCAGCTGCCGGCCACCGTCAACCACTTCGTCGGCCGCGGCGGCGCTCTGGCCCGCCTGGACGCGTGCCTGCCCACTGCAGGGGACGCGGCGCCGGTCGCCGTGACCATCACCGGTGCGGCCGGCACCGGTAAGACGGCCCTGGCCGTGCACTGGGCTCATCGGGTGACCGGCCGCTTCCCGGACGGGCAGCTGTATGTGAACCTGCGGGGCTCCGCCGCGGCGGGTCCGCCGCTGCTCCCCGCCGACGCGATCCGGCACTGTCTGAACCCGCTCGGGATCGCGCCGCACCACCTTCCCGCGGACCTCGACGCGCGAGCCGGGCTCTACCGGACGCTGGTGGCGGGCAAGCGGATCCTCCTGGTCCTCGACGACGCCCGCGACTCGCATCAGATCCGCCCGCTGCTGCCCGGCGCCGGCGGCTGCATGGTCGTCGTCACCAGTCGCGACGAGCTCGCCGGACTGGTCGCGTACGACGGGGCGCAGCCGCTCGAGCTCGACGTCCTCACCGCGCAGGAGGCGGTGTGGCTGCTGACGGTGCGGCTCGGCCCGGAGCGGGTCGCCGCCGAGCCCGAGGCGGTGCGGGAGATCGTGGAGCATTGCGGGCGGCGGCCTCCGGCGCTGAACGCCGTAGCGGCCCGGGCAGTGCGGCACCCGGCTCTGCCGCTGGCGGCGCTCGCCGGCCAGGTCTGATCGTCCGGGTACGCCGGGCCGGCTCAGGTCAGCCTGTCGGAACGGCCGGCTTCGATGCGGGACCACTGGGCGATGGGGCGTCCGTTCGTACGCCAGACCTCGGGGTTGCGGGCGTTGCCCCAGGTCTGGGGCCAGCCGTCGGGGGAGTCCTCCCATTCCTCCTGGCGTCCGTAGAGGGTCATGTCCAGCAGCCCGTGGGTGGGAGCCATGATCTCGACGCCGCGACCGCCGGTGTAGTACGTCTCGAACACCCGTTCGCCGTCCTGGACGTAGCAGACGAGGTGGTGGCGCTGCCAGTCACGACCCTCCAGCAGGCGCGCCGCCGTCTTCTCGGCGGAGTACCACGGCATGTCCAGACCCAGGAAGTCCCGGTAACGGACGCTCTCCTCGTACGGGCCCTTGCAGAGCACGGCGTACGTGACGTCGCGGGAGTGGAGGTAGGACAGCTCGCGGACCTGGCTGTTGAAGAACGTGCAGCCCTCGCACTGCTCCGCGGCGGGCCGGCCGGGCCACCAGGCGTGGAAGTACGCCACGAGCTGCCTGCGGCCTTCGAAGACGTCGAGGATCGTGACCGGCCCGTTCGGGCCGATGAGCTCGATGGTCGCGTCGACCTCCACCATCGGCAGCCGCCGCCGCGCCGCCGCGATCGCGTCCCCTTCGCGGGTGTGCGCCTTCTCCCGTGCGAACAGTGCTTCCCGTGCCTGCTGCCAGGTCTTCCGGTCCACCACAGCAGGGAGGGCCGGTCGGGGTGTTCGGTCGCTCATGATCGCCTCCAGGCATTGTCGCGGGTCTGCCGCCGGCGCGCCCCGCACCGGCTTCGATTCCATCAGTACGGAACTTCGGATCGGCTTCACCGTGCGCCGCGGCGACTACGTCGGCTGACGTAGGGAAAAAGCCGCTTGTGTGCCGATTCGAGGACGCGCGTCCTCCGGGATCGTGGCTACCACCGCGACAGTAGCCGCGCTGCGGGCCGAGGCAGGGATCGGCCGAGCGCCGGGAGGGGACCGCCGGTGAAGCCGATCCGAAGCCGCCCCCTGATCGCATGGGAGTGCGCACCAGCTCTCGGAGTCGAAGGACATGCATGATGAACCCTGATCACGATGCTATGACCAACGGTTTGACGGCGACGGGGAAGCAGAGGGCTGCACCGGATCGCAAGCCGCGTGCCCTGGACCGCCGGGTTCCCCTGACCGACATGCCGGTCTGGCTGATGCTCGTGCTGGTCGGCCTCGGCCTGCCCCGGACCGTCCTGGCGGACCTGGACATCGTGGCCCCGGAGAGCTCGTTGCTCTACTACGTCCTCGCGCTGACGCCCTTCGCGGTCTGGGTTCTGGTGGCGATCGTTCGCAGGAGCCGCCGGCCGTTCGCGGACTTCTTGGTCGTCGGTGTCCTGTACGGGCTCTCGCTCGTGGTGGTCCACCAGGTGCTGTGGGGTGTGGGGCCCTCCCTCGGGCACCAGCCACCCGAGAGCGCCGTCGACTTCGCCAACCAGTTCAGCCCGGCATGGCGCGGGCTCGCTCTGCGCGGCTTCACCAGTGGGATCGCCGTGGTGATCGGCGTCGGCGCAGGCCTCGCCGCTGCGGTGATCGCGGCAGCGGCGCACGGCGGGCGCGCCAGCCGTGCCCGCCGGGCCGCCTCGTAGCCGTGCGCCGGCGACCTGCGCCCATGGCCACGGGCGAGTCAGTATCGGGGGCAGTGCGTGCCCACCGGCCGCGACTGAGCCGCTTCTGGCGCCGGACCACGCTGGTGTTGCACCTCGCCGCGGCGGGCGCCTGGATCGGCATCGACGTGATCGTGGCCGTCCTGGTGGTCACCGGATGGTTCAGCGACGACGTCGCGGTGCGCAGCCTCGCCTACCGGGCGCTGGCGACCTTCGTGGTGTGGCCGATGCTCACCGCCGGGCTGTTGTGTTTGGCCACCGGGCTGGTGCTCGGGCTCGGCTCTGTCTGGGGCCTGGTTCGTTACTGGTGGGTCGCGGTCAAGCTCGTCCTCAACCTGCTGCTGTGCGCGCTGATCGTGCTCGCCCTGCAGCCCGGGATGGAGGACGTGGCCGGTTACGGCACGGATCTGCTCACCGCAAGTCCGGACGCCGGGCGCGTGTCCAGACTGTTCTTCCCGCCCGCAGTGTCGTTGTCGGTGTTGGTCCTCGCCACCACGCTCGGTGTCTTCAAGCCGTGGGGCCGCATCGGTGGCGGGCGCCCGAGAGGGCCGGATGTGCGTGCCAAGGCTGGGGCTGTACCGGAATCGTGAGGTTGTCGTCGCAGGCAGCCGAGCAGAAGGTGCTCGAAAGCTGGCTGCGCGGCCTGTACGTGCTGTCGGCCAAGCTTGGAGAGGTTCTCGGGTTCTCGCTCGACGCCCCGCCGGCAGGCGTCGGCCGTCAGCGTCCGTTGAGGGGCGGTGGATCGGCGGACCGGCGCAGGTAGAGAACGGCGGTGTCGTCGTTGTGGCGGCCCACGTCGGCGTGCTGAATGTTGGCCAGCAGCGCGTCGACGTACTCATCCGGGTCCGTGATGGTGGCCAGGCGGCTGGCGAGTTCGACGAAGCGTTCTTCGCCGAGGCGGGTGCCGTCGTCGCAGAAGCTGTCGATGACGCCGTCGGTGTACAGCAGCAGTCCCGCACCGGCGGGCACGGTGATGCGCGATTCGCGCCAGCGTGCTCGTCCAGGCGCCATCCCCAACCCCGGGCCGTACGCGGTCGGGGCCGGATGGGCGCCGTCACCGGTGATGATCAACGGTGCGGGATGGCCGGCGCTGAGCACGATCACCTCGGCCTGGCCGGCGGTGATGCCGACGGTGCAGACGGTGGCGAACATGCCGTCGTGCGGCCGCTCGGCGACCAGGACCTGTTCGAGCAGCCGCATCCGGTCGGCCTTGCGCAGTCCGGCCAGAGTCAGGGTGCGCCAGCCGAACCGTAGACCGACTCCCAGTGCGGCTTCGTCGGGTCCGTTACCGCAGACGTCGCCGATGAGGGCGTGCACTATCCCGTCCGCGGTTTGCACGACGTCGTAGAAGTCGCCGCCGAGCAGCGAGCGTTGCTGGCCGGGCAGGTATCGGCTGACCACGCTCACCGTCGTGTCGCTCAGCAACGGTCGGGGAAGCAGGCCGCGCTGCAGGCGAGTGTTCTCCTCCGCCTGCAGTTGACCGTCGCGCAGCCGGCGTTCGGCAACTTGGACGCGTCTGCGCTGCACCGCGTAGCGGATGGTGCGGGCCAGCACCGCGGCGTCGACCTGATCCTTGACGAGGTAGTCCTGGGCGCCGGCCGCGACCGCTGCCGAGCCGGTCGCGGCGTCGTTGAGGCCGGTCAGCACCAGCACGGCAGCGTGCGGCCACCGCCGCAGCACTTGGCGCAGCGCCGGTAGTCCTTGACCGTCCGGCAGGTGCAGGTCCAGCAGGACGCAATCCGGGTCGTAGTTGCTGTTCTTGGCCTGCTTGAGGGTGCTGACGTGGTGCAGGCGGGCGTCGAGGTCGCTGTCGGCGAGATACTCCTGGACCAGGACGGCGTCGCCGAGGTCGTCCTCGATCAGCAGGATGACGATGCCGGCGACCGATGCGTCAGCCTCGGACGTGCCGTGAGACACGCCGGTGTTGCCCGGCAGCGACGTGACGGCACTGCGTCCGTCAACGGTCACTGTGTTTACCTCTTCTTCGCCGTCTGCCGATCGGTGTACGCCGTTGACCAGGAACCGGTCGACGTCAGTATGCCCGACCGGCGGCGCATGCGGGATAGCCGCTGCCGAGGGGTGCCATTGGCTCACCCGTCGGCGGAGATCATGCAAGCCAGAAATCAGCGTGTACGCCTTGTGAAGGCGGCGACGCCGGCCGAGAAGCCGCTGCGACGAGTTCCTGAGTGCGGGGCGACAGCGTGGGTATGACTGTGTTCGAGGCGCGCGCTTGCGCGACCATGAGCGGAAGGAGACCCGCGTGGCTACGGGAGAAACCGGCTTCGACGACGTGACCTTCGATCTCATCTCGGTGCAGTACCACTCGCTCAAAGCCGGACATGACTACGGGCAGTACGTCCGCGACGCCAAGAACGCCGGCCAGGACGAGATCGCGTCCTTCTTCGAGCAGGTGATGGCAGAGGACTCGGAGCGGGCCCGCAAATGCCACGAGTTCCTGGTCCGCCTCGGAGGTACGGACAACACCAGCCCTCGAAACGGCTGACCGTCGGCGTGTTCGCAGGCCCTGGCAGCGCCGGGCCTGCGAGCACCCGCGTGTTGCCGAGCGCTATGCCGGACGGCGGTGCATGACCGCATGCGGGAAGTGCAGCCGGACCGAGGTGCGGCCGGGCACGGAGTCCACGTGCACGATGTCGGCGAGTTGGCGGGCGAGCCAGAGTCCGCGGCCGCCGGGCAGGGTATCGGTGATCTGGGGCCGGTGATATCCGGCGGTGGGTGGCACCGGTTTGCCGGCGGCGTCGTCGCATTGGACGGTGAGGGTGCCGGCGTGGTGCCAGGCTCGGATGCGGACCGGGGTGCCGGCGTGGCGCAGTCCGTTGCTGGCCACTTCGACCGTGGCGACCACGAGGTCGTCGGTGGGTTCCTCGGCGAAGCCGTGTCCGGCGGCCCAGGCGGTCAGCGCCTGCCGCAGGTCGCGCAGTTCGGTGACCTCGGCCAGGGCGCGGTCGTGGTCGACCCGAGCGGGCGGCGGTGTCAGCGGCTGCTGCCGTGCGGCGAGGTAGGTTTCGGGCGTCACGTAGGCCGGGCTGGGGTGCCGCCCGGCGGCGGTCAGCAGATGTGAGTGGGTGGCGCGGACACCGTCGATGACGCTGGCCGGGTGGTGGCGGCTGTCCCAGAGGCAGGTGACGGCGGATCCGTACGGTGCGTAGGCGTCGTTGCAGACGGCCTCGTACGCCAAGTAGGCCGACACCCGGTCGAGCTCGGTGTCCGCCGGATCGGCCAGTTGCGGTTCGGCGATCACCTGGACTTGTCGTCCGGCGTCTGCCTGTTCGGCCAGATAGCGGCGGAAGCCCTCGTAGGCGAACCCGAGGCGCTGGTAGAACCCTGCCGGGTCTGCCCAGCGCAGCCATCCGTTCAGGCCACTCCACCGGTCGGCGATCAGCGAGCGGGTGTGTTCGCCCACCACCAGCAGCGCTTCGTCGTAGGCGGTGGCCGCATGCCGCAGCAGCCGCGCCAGGGCGGTGAGCATCTCGTCATCGGTCCCGGCGATCAACGCGCTGTGCACGAAACCGCCTGCCCGCTGGTGATCGAGGCGCTCGGCAGTCATCGCGTGACCATTGCAGGTGGACGGGTCTCTACGCTAGTTGTCATGATCAGCAAATCGGATGAGTACTGGTAGCCGGACAGACACCGGGATACCCGCGCTGAATCAGGTCATGCCAGTTCGGGCGGTCCGGCCCTCGTGCCTGCTTCTCGCGATCGTGGGACATGTGGGGTAAGAGCGGTGCTCATCGGCCACTGTCGACGCCTCGGGGAAGGCGGATGGTGAAGCTGGTGGCGGCCGCGTCGGGTGCGCTCAGGGTCAGGGTGCCTTGGTGTTGCTCGATGATCGCTCGGGCGAGGGTGAGGCCGAGCCCTGATCCGGGTACGCCGCCGTGGCGCAGCGTGTCACTGCGGTAGAACAGGTCGAAGACGCGGGCGTGCTGGTCGGCGGGGATACCCGGTCCGGTGTTGGACACCGTGACGGCGGCGACGCGGCGGTCACCTCCGACAGCGATGGTGATGGTGCTGTCGTCCGGCGCCCAGGTGCCGGCATTGCGCAGCAGTTCGTCGACGGCGTCGCGGATCCGGTCGGGGTCGGCGTAGACGATGACCGGAGTGGGAGCGTCAACGGTGATGCCGGCGGCCGTGGCGCCGCGGGCGGCGCGGGCGGCGGCGCCGATCACCTCGGTCAAGTCGATGCGCTGGATCTGCAGGCGCACGTGCCCGGCTCTGGTGCCCGCGACGTCGAGCAGGCGGGCGACAAGTTGTTGCAGGTCCCCGACGCGGCGGTGGATGACTTCGAGCATCTGCTGTCGTTCGTCGGACGGCATGTCGGGTTCGTCGCGCAGGATCTCAGCGTTGGCCTGGATACCTGTCAGCGGGGTGCGTAATTCGTGGCCGACAAGGGTGATGTACTCGTCGCGGCTGTGCTCCAGAGCGGTGGTGGACAGGTCGGCGCGGCGGCGTTCGAGGAACTGGCCGAGGTGGGCGGCGATGCTGGTCAGGATGGCCGCGCGCATGTCGTCGCCGTCGGCGCCGGGATCGACGTCGTGCGCGGCCACGGACGTCTGGACGGCGAGCGGGCCGTGGTCGTGGTCGACCCGCAGGGCCGCGAGCGGCGCATCACCGCGCGGCACGCCGTCGTCCTGGACACCGGGAGCACGGCTTTCGTCCCTGATGTACCGGGCCTGCGCGAAGCGCGGCCGTGGGTGTCCCGCGACGTCACGAACCTGCACGACGTGCCCGCCCGGGTCGTGGTGCTCGGCGGCGGCGTGGTGGCGTGCGAGGCAGCGACGTGGCTGAACGGGCTGGGAGCGCAGACCACCGTCGTGCACCGCGGCGACCGGCTGCTGGAGAAGAACGAGCCCTTCACCGGCGAGCTCGTCGCCGACCGCTTCCGCGAAGCGGGGGTCGGGGTACGTCTCGCGACGTCGATGACCTCGGTACGGCGGGCGGACGTCAACCGGGCCGGGGTGGGTCACGTGCACGGGGGAGAGGTGACGGTGACCCTGTCCGACGGCGACACGATCACCGCGGACGAGATCGTCGTGGCCACCGGCCGAAGCGCCAACAGCGAGGGCATCGGTCTGGAGACCGTCGGCCTGCCCGCCGGCGGCCCGGTGGCCGTCGACGACCACATGACCGTGACCGGGGTGGCCGGTGACTGGCTCTACGCCGTCGGCGACCTGTGCGGACGCGCGCTGCTGACGCACATGGGCAAGTACCAGGCGCGGATCGCCGGGAACGTGATCGCCGCCCGAGCCGCCGGCCGGCCACTCGGCGATGATCCGTTCACCCCGTACACCGACGTCGCCGACCACGGCCTCGTACCGCAGGTGATCTTCACCGACCCGGAGATCGGCGCGGTGGGCCTGACCGAGGCGGAGGCCCGGCAACAAAACCTCGACGTCCAGGTGGTCGAGTACGACATGGCGGCGCTGGCCGGCACGTACGTGTTGCGCGACAACTACGTGGGCCGCGCCAAGCTGGTGCTGGACAGATCGGCCGACGTGGTGGTGGGAGCGACCTTCGCCGGCACCGGCGTCGCCGAGCTGACCCACTCGGCGACGATGGCTGTCGTGGCCCGCATTCCTGTCCCGGTTCTCTGGCACGCGGTGCCGAGCTACCCGACCGTCAGCGAGGTCTGGCTCCGCCTGCTGGAGACTCTCGACGCGGCCCGGCACGGAGGCTGATCCGGTCAGTGGATCACCGGGCGGTCCTGCATGGTGGTGCAGTCCAGCGCGGCGGCGGCCGGGGCCGCCAGGCCCAGTTGCACCACCTGGCGGGTCAGGGCGGCGTCGAGCAGCCAGTCGGCGGCGGTGCGCACGCGGTTGCCGGGCGGCGCCAGCAGGTGGTAGCCGCGGGTGACCGCCTTGGCCGGCAGGCCGGCCAGCGGCACCCCGACCGGGTTGGCGGCGGCCTCGGTGCCTCCGAGATCCACCAGGAAGCCGAGGTCATGATGCTTGTACGCGCGCCGCCTGCCGTCGCCGTAGGACGCGGCGATGTTGTACGCGGCGCGCCGGCCCTGGCGCTGGGCGTGCTGGGCGGTCATCGGGGTCAGCTCGCCCGGGCGGGTCAGGTCCGGCACCGCGGCCGCGTCGCCGACGGCGTACACCTCGGGGTGCCCCGGTACGGTCAGGTACTCGTCGACGACCAGCCGGCCCCTTTCGGTCTTGAAGCCGAGTTCGCTGACGAGCGGGTCGGGGCGTACCCCGACGCACCAGATCAGCGAGCGGGTCGCGACGAACTCGCCGTCGGTGAGCTGCACCCCCTCGGACGTCGCCTCCCGCACCGACACGCCGGTGCGCACGTCGACGCCGCGGGCGCGCAGCACGGCGTCGGCGGTGTCCGACAGCCGCGGGCTCAGCTCGGGCAGGATCCGCTCCGCCAGGTCGAGCAGCAGCCACCGGGGCCGGGCCGGCAACCGCGGATGCCGGGCGTGCAGCACGTCGGTGTAGAGCACCCCCTGCGCGGCGACCTCGGTCCCGGTGTAGCCGGCGCCGACCACCACGAAGGTGGTGCGGGCGGCCCGCTCGGCGGCGTCGCCGGCCTGGACCGCCAGCTCGATCTGCCGGGTCATGTGGTCGCGCAGGTAGAGCGCTTCGGCGATGTCTCGGAAGCCGCGGGCATGTTCGTTGACGCCCGGGATGGGCAGCAGCTTGTTCACGCTGCCGAGGGCCAGCACGAGCCGGTCGTAGCCGCAGTCGCCGTGGCGGCCCTCGGCGTCCACCCAGCCGACCCGCCGCTGGTCGACGTCGATGCGGTCCGCCTCGCCGAGGATCAGACGGATGCCCGGCAGGGTCTCCGGCAGCGAGACGGTCACCCGGCGCGGATCGATCACCCCGGCGGCGACCTCCGGCAACAGTGGCAGGTAGAGGAAGTAGTCCATCGGGTTGATCAGCGCGATCTCGGCGCGCCCGCGGGAGAGCCGCAACAGGGCGCGAGCGGCGTGGTAGCCGGCGAATCCGGCGCCCACGATGACGATCCTCGGGCGGGCCATGGCGGTTCCCTTCCGCCGCGCCGCCGGGCGACGCGATCGCGCTCACCGTCGCACACTGCGCCTTTCCTTCGCCCCCGGGACAGTCCCTGGTCCCTGCCGCAGCCGACCACGAACAGGTCGCACCTGCCGTGACCACCGTCGGCAGGTAGCTTGACCGAAGCCCTGGCTGACCTCGACGCCGAACCATGCGCGACTGCTCTGCCGGCAACGCTCAGGGCCACCAGCGGCGAATGCGAAGGATCTCCTCGGTGAGGCGGACCGGCAGGTCGGGGTCGAGGGTGGCGACGATCGGGCCCGCGGCTTCAAGGTCACCCAGGCGCTCGCCTCGGTGGGCGGTGGCAAGGGCTCGCAGCAGTGGGTGCCAGTGATCGGTGGTCAGCTGGGGAGAAAGACGCTGAAGCATGCGGCGGCGGGCGTTGTTGTCGTCGGTTGCGAGGGCCGTGTTGAGCGCCAGGCCGGTCATGTGGGGTGCGAGGCGCGGGTGCAGACCGTCCATGACGGCCTCGAACAGGCTGGGTCGCTCGTCGATGTGGGTCACTGCGGCACACTCGCGGAAAAGGAGTGCCGCGCGGTCCGCGGAGTCGACGCCGCAGCGGGCCAACGTCCGAAGAGCCTGCCATCGAGGTGCGCCGGTCAGCGCGGCAGCCGCGACCTCCAGGGCAGTCGCTGCTGTTCGGCGGTGGGCGGGATCCAGCCGAGGCTGGAGGTCGTTGAGCAGCACGACCCGCTGCTGTGGGTGCGGCAGGGCGAGCACCGCCGACAAGAGGTGGGCGGGTGCCGGGGTCGGCGCGGTCGCGATGTTCAGGTGCAGAGCAACCGCGGGACCATCCCCGGCGCCGCGGTCGCCGGCGCGGGCCAGTAGATGCGGGTGGCCGGACAGATACGGCACGGCCTGGACCAGTGCCCAGCCACGGAGTACCTCGCCGTTGGGTGCCGCGGCGGGCAGGGTCAACAGGACGTCCAGGGCACGTTCCAGCAGGGGAGTTGCCGTCTGCAGGGAGGGCAGGAGGGCGACCACCGCCACGGTGCGTTGCCGGTGGCCGGTCAGGGCGGCGGCGAGAGTGAGGGCTCGCTCCGCCACGGTGGGATGCCCGGCCAGGTGGGGCCCCACAGTTTGAAGCACTTGGGTACGGCTGCCTCCGCGGAACCCGGAGGCCTCCGGCATGGCGGTGGCGTCGTCGAGGGCTGCCGCGGCCGCCGTCCCGCGCAGCCGATCCGGCAGGAAGCGGACGCTGTGAGCGACGGCGAACGCTCGCGGGTCAGTTGGCAGGGCCAGGAGAAACGCGAGCGTCTCGTCCAGTACACCCTCGGGACATCGGGCCAGGTGCGGAAGCAACGCTACGACCGCGTCGGTGAAGATGGGTCCCAACTGGTGTCCGGGCTCGGTGGCGCGAAGGGCGGCGATCAGGGGCCGACACAGCGAGCCGGGTTCGAGGCCCGCGGCCAGCTCGGCGATGCCGTACGCGAACGAGAACGTCGCCGCGTCACAGCTCGCCTCTTCGACGGCCGCGGCGACCAGGGCCGCGCGGGCCCGGGGTCCGCGTTGTGCGCCAAGGCTGACAGCACCCGGGCCCGCTCCGCACCGGCGGGCAACTCATCCGTCAGCTGCACCATCCGGTCCAGCTGGCCCGGGCCGGCGGCTACCGCGGCGAGGCCGGCGACCGCTCGGGAGCAGGCGAGGTCGTCGCCGATGACGGACAGATCCGCGACGGCCTGCTGAAGCAGTGGTACCCGGTCCGCCGGTGACAGGACAGGCGACAACCCGGCCACGGCATCGGCGCGGGCGGCGGCCTCCGGTATCGACCGGGCAATGCCGATCGCCCGGCCGACGAGGTCCGGGTGGGCGCCGAGTGCGGGCGCCAGGTCGCCGATCGCGGCCGCGCACCACGACTGTCCGAGGGCGCTGTGCGGTTCAAGCAGGCTCAATGCCCGGTCGAGCAGGTCGCGGTAGCCGGCGAGGTGCGGGGCGAGCGCACTCAACGCCATGTGGTGGTTTCTGCCCTCGGCCCGTACCAGGCCGACCAGCTCGAGCGCGTCGTTGAGCTTGGCCCGCCGCGGTCCGGGTGGCCACGTGGGCGCGAGGGAGGCGATCACCTGTACAGCGCTGATCATCGCCGTGGCGTCGGCCGCGTTCCGGATGTCGGCCAGCGCCCGGTCTTGGGCCTGTCGCCTGGTCCGGCCGTGCAGGTTCGGCACCAGCCGCGCGGTCGCCTCGGCCCGCTCCAGGGCGAAGGGGATGGCGTAGGCGATCGTCAGGGCGCGGCGCGCCAGGCCTGGTCGGTCGCGCAGGAGCGGGGTCAGGCTCGTCAGCGCGCTGCCCCGGTAGAACTCGGCCTCGATGCCCGCCGTGACCGCCAGGGCGGCGTCGAGCAACTCGGACCGGCGCTGCGGCAGCGCCCTGGCGAGCGCGATGCGGCAGGCGGCCCGGGTGTGTGCGATCTCCGCCCGCGCCGATTGTTCGGCGTGGTGCAGGTGCGCTGCCTCGCTGTCGTGGTCCACCCACTCGCCGTATCCGCTGTAGTCCTCCCGTGCCGCGGCGAGGAGCAGATCCTCGTCGATGCCGGCGAACGCGAGTCGCTCGGCGGCCGCTCGGAGACCGGGGTTTGTGCCCAGGTACGGAGCCAAGTCTGTGAGCACAGCGGCGCGGTCGAGGACGTGATCGGCCGCGCCGGCCCGGTGCAGCAGCTGCGCCACCAGCGCGTCGCGGTCGGCCGGCGGCAGCAGCGGCAGCAGTTCCGGGCCGGGGTCGGTGGCCAGCGCGCTGTGGGCGATGCGCTGTCGATCCGGCTCCGGCGCATGGCGGGCGATCGTCGCGAGAGTCGTGGCCCGCTGCCGTTCGCCGGTGATCCGGTTCGCATGGCCCAGCGCGGCGGCGGTGGTCCACACCCCGTACTCCAGTAGGCGCCCGAGCAGTGTCAGGCTCAGGTTCGCGGCTGGCGTGCCCACACTCGCCAGGGTCAGGCGGTAGCGCAGCTCCAGCGTCATCCGCTGCGTTGGGCCGACCCCCGGCCCTTCGATGCGGCGCCGCGCCTGCTGCACGTCGTCGAGATAGCCTTCGAGGTCGTCTCGGGTCGTCCGCAGCCGAAACCATGCGTTGTCGCCGTCGGCGTCCTCCATGACCAGCAGATGGTGCAGCTCCGTGCCGCGGCCGGACTCCGCGAGGTGGAAGGCGAGGCTGCGACGCTCGTAGCCGGAGAGCGGCCACATGTCAGGGCCACCAGCGCCGGGCCCGCAGCACCTCCGCCGCCGCGTCTTGCAATTGGCCGGCCGTGGCTACCCGCTGCAGCAGCGGGGTGAGTTCGGCGAGTCCTGTCGCGCAGTCCTCCCGCGTACCCGTGGCCAGCTCACGCCAGCGGGAACGGAGGTGCTGGTACACGTCGGTCGCCGACCATCTGTGTGCACGTTCTTCCTCGTCCAGGAACGCCTCACAGATCTCGTCCCGCCGGTCGGCGGGCAGCCGCCGGGCGAGACGACGGATGCTGTCCGTGTCGTCGCCGCCCTCAGCGATCGCCTGTTCGATCGTTTCCTGGTCGAGCGGCACGTCCGGCCGGTCGGCCAGATCCGCCAGCGCCGACACGCGTAGAGGCGTGATGCCGATGGCGCGTATCCGGGCGAGCGCCTCCGCCGGGCCACGCCGCACCGCCAACGCGCACAGCGCGCTCTCCCGGTCCCACTGATCCAGAATTTCGTCCGCCAGGTGTGTCGCGGTGTCCAGGGCGTCGCCACGCAGATGCGGGCTCAGTGCCGTCAGGAAGGTGGTCCGGCTACCGTGGCCGCTCTCCTCGGCGGGGAAGTCCGCGGCAGCGTCCAGCAGGACCTCGACCATCAAGTCCCGCTCGTGGTCGTTGGCCATCAAGGCGAGCGCCCCGGTGTGCGCGGCGATCCACGGCAGCCGTTGCGTGATCGAACGTGCCGCGACCCAGAATTCGTTGTCGAGCAGGGCGCGACGGTGGCGGGCGAACTGCAACAGAGCATGTCCGCGATCCTCGTCCTTGCGGATTTCGCGGATCAGGCCGAGCACGGTGGAGACCTGCTCGTCGGGGATGAACGGGTAGAGCGGCACCAGCGCCCGGTCCGGGTGGAACTCGCCTGGCACCCACTCGTACCAGCGCTGGGGGCGCTGCCTGAGAGCGTGTCGCAGCGGTTGCTGTTCCGCTACCCGGGCCGCGATGGCCTGGAGGATCTCGGTGACCAGGTCGTCCTTCGTTTCGGTCACCGGCAGCAGCGTGGTCAGGGCCTCGACTCGGTTGTCGGAGGGGGTCTGCCGAGCGAGTGTGCGCAGGCGCGGTAGGTGCGCGTCAACAGGTACGCCACGGCTGGCGATCTCGTGTACGAGGGTGAGGATCGTCATCGGGTCCTCGATGCGCAGCGACAACCGCAGCGCGTCGTCGAGCAGCTGCCCCCGATCGGCGCCCAGCCGGTCGGCCAGCGCGATTCTGGCTTCCACCTGTGTGTAGGCATCGCTGAGCGCGTCGATGGTGGCGAGCTTGGCCCGGTCGCTCGCTTCGCGGGCGAGCGCGAGGACCGCGTGGCGGCGATGGTCCGGGTCGGGAATAGCCGAGGCGTGAGCGAGGGCGACCTCGAAGTTCCGGTGATCGAGTAGCGGCGCGAGTTCCGCGATGACCCATGCCGGGACGGCGCCGTCCTCACCGTCGATGCCGCCGAGGAGGGCTTCCTCGACGATCGCCGGGGCGGCGCGCCCCGCAGCCGCCAGCGCCGCGAAGGCCGTCGTGATGGTGATCGCGTCGCCGATGCGCCGTGCCGAAATCAGCGCGCGGTCGACGTCGGCTGGGGTCAGGCGCGGAGCGAGCGCCGTGACGACGCGGCCCCAGCGGCTTCCGGTGAGCGATTCGGCGTGGGCGAGCGCGGTCCGCGTCAGGGAGTCGGGCAGCAGCGGCACGAGCAGGCGCAGCGCGAAGGAGCGGTCGTCGGCGCGACTGATTCCGGCGGCCGCGTCGAGCGCTTCGCTGAGCAGCGGTTCCGCATCGGGGACCAACGGAGCTAGGGCGGTCAGCGTCCGGGCTCGTTCGGCCGAGCCTGCGGGCAGATCCCGCAATGCGCCGGCCAACCGGGCTGCCCGTTCCTCCGGTGGCAAGTGCGGGGTGAGGGCCGCCAGCGCCTCGGCTTGCAGTGGGCCCGGTACGAGCGCGTCGACGGCCGCACGCGCACGCGGCAACAGTTCCGGACGGCGGGCGGCGCAGCCGGCCAGGAGGATGGCGCCGACGACCGGTTCCGCCGCCTGCTCGGCGGCGCGGACGAGCCTGTCGACGAGGGGATCCGGCATGGCGGGCACCAGTGTGCTCAGACTGCGTACGCCGAGCGTCCACGGCATCGGGCGACCGTCGATGCGGTCGGCGCCGGGCCGCACCGGCGCCTCAGTGGTGATCGGCACGTCGGCGAGTGGCGGCCACAGCCTCGGCGGTAGGGCCCCGAGCAGACAGGCGAGGTTCTCGTCGGCCTCCACCTGACCGGTGGATGCGATCACCTCGGTGGCCTCCGCTGCGATCTCGCCCAGCAGGTCGTCTGGAGCGGCGGCCGCAAGCTGTCCGTACGCCCGCAGCCGCCAGTCGGGCCGATGCGAGATGGACCGGGCAGCGTCGAGCCCAGCCGCCAGAGCATTCCGCCGCTCGCCGTCCGGCAGTCGCAGCGCGAGCAGCGCGAACGCCTCCGCACGTAACGGACTGAACGGCTGCTGCGCGGCGAGTCGAAGGGCGTGCCGGATGGGCCACAGACGATGGTCGACCGCGGCGGCCAGCAGGGCGGGTGGGATGTTGCGCGAGACGCTATTGACGGATGCGACGGCTAGGCCGTACCGAATCTGACGGACCAGGCCGGACGGGGTTCGGCCTCGCGCCACCTCCAGATCGGACTCGCGGTCTGCCAGCCGCCAGGCGAGCCGTACGTCGTCGACATACTCCTCCATCGCGCCGCGATCACCCTTGCGGGCGTACCAGGCGTTGCGGGAGCCCGCGGAGAGCCCGAGCAACCGGTGCACCTGTCCGTCCCGGCCGGCCATGGCCAGATGCTCCAGGAGGTGCCGCAAGTCGTAGGCGCTGAGCGCTGCGAAGGCATCCGCCGTCATGAGCAGCGAGCGTATGCTTGACCGCGATGACGGCGATACTCACCGGACTGGACGAGTACGAGGTCCGGCATGTGATCGCCCACCTCCTCCGCTCGGGTCACACCGCTGAGGCCATCACCAGCCTGCAGCATCTGCCGTTCCTCGGCGATGCGGTCACGCGTACGGGTGTCGATGCCCTGTTGTCCGAGCTTGACGACGTGATCCGCCACGCTGACAACGACTCGGGCCGCGGGGCGGGACCGCGTCTACGGGCCCTGCGCACGGGACTCTCTCACTCGGCGCACGTCCTTCGGAGGGATCCTGCGCAGCTCCCCGGTCAGCTGCTGGCACGTCTGACCGCTGAGCAGATCGGCGCGCGCCTCACCGGTCAGATCGATCAGTTCGCCGGCTGGCCCTGGGTGCGGCCCCTGCAGCAGGCGCATCTGGCGGCGCCGGCCGCATTACTGCGCACCATCGCCGCACGGGGCAGATTCATCGATGTGGCGGCCATGTCCGGTGACGGGTCCGTCATCGGGTCGGGCGACCGGGACGGGTTCGTGGCGATCTGGGAAGCCGGCACCGGACGGGAACTAGCGAGGTTGCGCCAGTTCGACTCGTACATCGTGGGACTGTCGGTGGTCGATGAGCAGACGATCGTCGTGGCTACCGGGCGCGGACCGGTCGTACGGGTCGGCCTGCGGACCGAGACGATTGAGGCGCGAGCCGACGGCGAGGGCCGGATCAGCGCGTTCGCGGCTACGCCTGACATGTTCTTCGTCGGGTACGCCGATGGCCGAGTGGCCGCGCTGGCGGCCGCCGATCTGCACACCCACTGGGTTCGCGACACCGGTGCGGGGGAGGTCAACGCCGTGGCGGCGTGCCACGGCGGCGTCGTGGCGGCAACCCGTGACGGCGCGGTGGTGCTCCTTTCGGATCCACCGACTGAGCCACGCCACCTGGCACGCCTGCCCACTCGACTGCACTCGGTCGCCGTCGCGCCGGACCAGACTGTGCTGGCCGGTGGCAAGGACGGCATCGTCTACCGGTTGTCCACCGAGGGGCTGGTCGGAAAGCTGATCGGCCACCGCAACCAGGTCCGGGCGATCGTGGTTACCGCTGCGGACCCACTGGCGGCGTTGAGCGCCTCCTATGACGGATCGGTGTTGCGGTGGGATCTCGTAACGGGAACACCGACGCTGGTCGGTCGGCACGCGGGCTGGGCACTGGCACTCGCGGCGAACGGCGACGTCGCGGTCAGCGGCTCGGAGGACGGAACGCTGCGGATGTGGCGACTGTCGCTTGCCGAAGGTACGCCGCAGCCCGTCGCGCGCGGGGTCCGCGCGGTGGCCCTCTCCGCGGACGGAACATGCGCCGCCGCCGCGGGTCCCGGACGGTTGCTGCGGGTCGTCGCGCTGCCGTGGGGTGAGGAGATTCTCGCTCGACGGCTGCCGGGACGAGACGTGACCGGCGTTGCCGTCACACCGACGGGCGATTACGTTCTCGCTTGTGCCAACGACGGATCGGTGTGGCGCGTGGACCTGGCCGCCGGCGAATGCCGTCGTCTGGGTCGGCACGGCAGAGGCCTGGACAGCCTGAAGCTGGCCGCCGGCGGCCAGCTCGCGATCTCGGCCGGACGCGACAGCACCGTCCGGGTGTGGGACGTCCGATCGGCCGAGCCCGTCGCGACATTCAGGGCGGACGCCTGGTTCGGCGCGATGACGATCACGCCGGACGGCGCCCGGATCGCGGCCGCGGACTGGGACTACCACATCCAGCTTTTCGGTCGCCGTCGCTCGAGGCCGATGCGTACCTTCGTCGGCCACGAGCAGACGATCTCCTGCCTGACTTTTGTACGGCAGGGACGCGCCCTGGTCTCCGGATCATGGGATGGGACGGTCCGGTTGTGGCCGATGCGGTCCAGCAGCCCTGGATGGGTCGTTGCACACGACGAGTGGGTCACCGAGCTGGCTGTCACGCCGGACGATCGCCTGGTGGTGGTCGGTTATGCGAGCGGGCTGGTTCGCGTGCACCGGCTTCGTGACGGCAAGCAGGTACATCACCTTCGCGGACATGAAAGCTTCGTCACGGCGGTCGAGCTGACGCCGGACGGAAAGCACGCTGTGACGGCCGGAGGGGAGGGCACCCTGCGGGTGTGGTCTCTGGCGGACGGCCGGCAGGTCTGCGCGTTCGATGAGGAACCGGCGCTGAGTTGCTGCACCGTGACGGGCGGCGATCCGGTGACGGTCTTTGCCGGTGACAACGCCGGAGAACTACGGACCTACCTGGTGCAGGGCGACCCGGATTGAGGTTGTCCGGGTTCCGGCTCTGGACCCGCTTTCCGGCAGTATTCGCGACGATCGCGGTCAAGGCCAGAACACGACCACCTGCGCGAACGCGCGTGCGACGTCGGTCGCCGGGTCGCGCCCGGCCACGGTGGCGACTGCCGGGCGCATCGCCACCAGGTCGGCCAGGAGGGCGGCACGGCCGTGGGCCGTCGCGGCGCGGAGCAACTCGCACCAGGCTTCGTCGCGTCCCGTCGGGGCGAGCTCGGCGAACCGGGACGCGAGCTTCGCGAGCACGCCGGCCCTGGTCTCGTCGTCCGTGATGTCGGCGGCCTCGGCGAGCAGTCTCCGGGCGAACGCGTCGTCCCCGACCACGGCGAGATCGGACAGGGCCCCGGGCCACCCGCTCTGCCGCTCGCCGCGTGTCGTCGCCCGGAGGCGCTCGGTCCGGACCAGCTCCAGCGCGCGGTCTGCCAGCTCTGTCCGGGTGTCGCCGGGCAGGTGCCGGGCGAGCCTCACGATGGCCGTCGCGCGGCTGGTCCGCAGGATGTCCCCGTCATCGCGCACGCGTACCTCGGCGAGTTGCCGCACCATGTCTCGGATCGCCGCCGGCGGCAGGGTGCCGGGCAGGAATGTCTCCCGCAGGTCGAGCAGGTCAGCCCGGGTCAGCATGCGGCCGATCACGCCCAGTTCGTCCCGGGCAGGGTGCTGCTCGTCCCGGTCCGCGAAGCCCTCCAGGGTCGCCAGGGCCTGCCGTCGCCGCTCCGCCGACCAGAGCGGCATGAGCGGCCGGACCGCGTGCGTGCCGCTGATCCGCCCCCACCTCGGCAGGGTCTGCAGGCACGTGGCGAGTAGCCGCTCGAGTTTGTCGCCGCGCAGCAGTTCCGCGACGGCGGCCGCCTCGGTGGTGAGCGGGTGACCGCCGCGAAGGCTCTGTTCCAGCAGATCCTGGGCGCGGTCGAGCAGGCCGGCCCGCGCGGCGCCGTCGCTCCGCCGGGCCAGGGCCACCAGCAGCTTGCACCGATGTCCCGGATAGTCGAGCGTCTCAGCCAGTTCGGCCGCGTCGGCGACGAGCCGCTCCGGCAATTGTGGGGCCAGACCGGTGAGCGCCCAGGCACGCTCGCTCTGTTCGCCCAGCGCGGCGGCCCGGCGTACGGCTTCGCGCAGGGCGTCGTCGGACAGGAAGGGCGCTGTCTCGACGGCGACCGTGGCGCGGGCGCTGTCGGCGTAGTTCGAGCCCGCGACCCGCTCCGTCTCGGCCGCCACGACCGGGGCGCGATCGGCCGGGTCGAGCAGCGGCAGCAGTGCCGGAACCGCGATCATGCGCTGAGGACTGGACCTGGTCGCGGCGACCGCCTCGCCCACCACGGCGGCCCGTTCGGCCGGCGGCAGTGACGTGTGCAGGCCGAAAGCAACCAGCAGCGGCGACCCGGCGGGACGGACCGAGGCGAGCCGGGGGCGCAGCGTGTCGTCGGCAGGTCGGCCGTGCAGGCGCAGCAGGGGCAGCGCCCACAGACCCGCGTCGTCCGCGGCGGAGAACCGTTCCTCCAGGGTGCCCACCGCCTCGTCAGGCAGGTGCGGAGCGAGGCGGTCCCACTGCTCCTCCCACTGTGTCCGGGAGATGCCCCGCAGCGCGGAGAGGGGCCGGTCCGCCGCCGCGAGCCAGTCCGCCAGGATCGCCTCGCGGGCGGCCGGGTCCATCGCGATCATGACATCGACTATCGGCTCGGCGCGCTGGTGCGGCTCGGGCACCTGCTCGACGGCCCGCAGCGCCTCCCGGGCGAGGGCTCGCTGGCGGCGCGCCGAGGCGCCGGGCACGAACGCGGCCAAGGCGGTGGCACGGTCGCGGGGGTCGTCGGCCCGGACGATGCGCAGGGCCTTGCGGCGCAGCGAACCCGACAGGTGCGGCGCGAGGGTGATCAGAACATCGCGGGTTTCGAACCAGCGGGTGCGTCCGGACAGCTTCCGCACGGTCCGGCCCAGCAGCCCGTCGCGCTGCCGTGCGGTCAGCGCCGGCAGCAGGTGTGCCAGCGCCTCCGCCGTCTCCCGCTTCTCCAGGGGAAGCCGGGCGAAGCCGTCGAGCACCTCGGGCAGGAGCTCATCCCGGTCCGCCGGGGGCAGCGACGGGAGGACGACCGCGAGCAGGCGGGTGCGCGGGTCCGCCCGGTCGAGCGCGCGGATCGCCGCAACGGCCCGCCGGAGGCCGTCCGCGGTCAGCCAGGGCGCGAGCGTGGCGAGCTGCCGGGCGCGATGCGGCCAGCGGAGCGCGTCGCGTACGCAGTCGTCCAGGGTGTACTCGGGAAGGTGGGGTGCCAGGCCCGCCAGCGCCGCCTCCTTGACGGCGTCCGGAAGGCGCAGCACCTCGATGACCGCGACGTTCAGCTCGGCGTCGGTCATCATCGGGGCCAGCGCGGCCAGGGTCTCGGCGCGGGCGCGCTGATAGCGGACGTCGCGCAGGCGCCGATAGACGCGCCGGCCGTCCTCGGCGGACAGGAACGGCACCACGGGGGCGAGGAAGGGGGCGACGTACTCCAAGTTCGGCGCCGCAGCCGCGGCGAGCTCGATCAGCTCGTCGACCACCGGAGCCCGCTCGGCCGGCGGAAGATGCGGTGCGAGCAGTGCGAGAGTCTTGGCGCGCCAACCCGGCGCCGGGATGGTGCGGGCCAGCGTGATCGCGTACGGCCTGCCGATCAACAGCAGCCGCTCGATCAGGGCGGTCGGCAGGGAGTCGCTGCGAGACTGCAGCGTGGCCAGCGCGAGCGCGAGGTAGACCTGATCCGCGACCAGCCCCGGCCGGCGATCAGGCCCGGCCGCCGGCAGCTCACGGTCGAGCATGCCGAGAGCACGGCCGAGGTCTCGGGCGTACCCCTCGATGTCGCCACGCGCCGACCTGGCCACGAACCAGGCGTTCCGGTAGGCGCCCAGGTCCTGCACGATCCACTCGAGCCGCAGCAGTCTCAGTACGTCGCTGGACCGGCCGCTCGACTCCAGATGCTCGACGAGGTTGGTCAGCTCGTA
The DNA here is from genome assembly GCF_040638955.1 of Actinoplanes sp. NPDC024001. Classification (NCBI taxonomy): domain Bacteria; kingdom Bacillati; phylum Actinomycetota; class Actinomycetes; order Micromonosporales; family Micromonosporaceae; genus Actinoplanes; species Actinoplanes sp. NPDC024001. The sequence goes on along the minus strand of NZ_JBEZZB010000007.1, from coordinate 44,324 downwards.
CGCGTCCAGCGCGCCCACCGGGTTGTCCACATCACCTCCGCAGAAGGCTGTCCGGGTTCCGACTGAGGGACCCGCATCCGACGGTATTGTCGCGACGCCGGTGGCGCGGAACCATGTCGGCATGGCCAAGCCGCTCCGCGACCTCATCGTGGTTCTCCCGGGCATCACCGGCAGCGTCCTGCGGGCGGACGGCCGCGACGTCTGGGCGCTGAGCCCGCAGGCCGTCGGGTCCTGGGTGTTCAGCCGCGGCGACTCGCTGCAGAGTCTGGCGCTGACGGGCGGCGATCCCGGCGACGTGGTCGCCGACCGCCTGATGCCGACCGCCCACATGGTCCCCGGACTGGTCAAGATCGACGGTTACTCGAGGCTGGTGCGGCTCGTGCGTGACACCTTCGACACCGTTCCCGGGGGCAACTTCATCGAATTCCCGTACGACTGGCGTCTCGACAACCGCGTCGCGGCCCGCAAGCTGGCGCAGACCGTCGAGCGCGCCCTGTACGACTGGCGGCAGCGCACCGGCAACCCCGGCGCCAAGGCCGTCTACCTGGCGCACAGCATGGGCGGCCTGGTCGCGCGCTATCACCTGGAGGTTCTGGAGGGCTGGCGCGACTGCCGCGCCCTGGTCACGTTCGGCACGCCGTACCGCGGCTCGCTCGATGCCCTCGACTACCTGGCCAACGGCTACAAGAAGGCGTTCGTCAACCTGACCGCGGTGATGCGCTCGTTCCCGTCGGTGCACCAGCTGCTGCCGATCTACCGCGCTCTGCGCGTCGGCGACGACTACGTCCGGGTGGCCGAAACCGGCCCGCTGGACGGTGTCGACCCGGTGCTGGCCGCCGACGCGCTGGCGTTTCACCGCGAGATCGAGGCCAAGGTGACCGAGCACCAGGACAACGACGACTACCGCCGCGAGGGCTACACGATCGTCCCGGTCGTCGGCACCCGGCAGCCGACAAGCCAGTCCGGCGTGCTGGCCGGCGGCCGGGTGATCGTCGGCAAGGAGCTGCCCTCCTGGATCGACCCGCTGCTCGCCGACGGCGACGGCACCGTGCCCCGTGCGTCCGCGATCCCGATCGAGCTGTCGGACGCCTACCGCGACACGTTCGTGCCCGAGCGGCACGGCTCGCTGCAGTGCAACGCCGCCGTCCTGAACGACCTGCGCGGGCGCCTGGAGCAGTCGCAGGTGCGCGGCCTCGCCGCGATCCGCGGGCCGGGGGAGAGCCCGACCGCGGCCGAACGTCCCGCGATCGCCCTGGACCTGGACGACCTCTACCTGCCCGGTGAGCCCGTGGAGATCCGCGCCGAGCTGGTCAATGCCCCGGCGACGTTGCCGCTGCGGGCCCGGGTGGAGCCGGTTGAGCCGTCGAACGGGCCGCAGCCGCGGACCGTCCATCTCACGGCCGGGGCCGCGCTGGAGCTGACCGGCCTGCCACCCGGTGTCTACCGGGTCACCGTCGACACCGCGCAGGGCGGGCCGGCCGCCCCGGCGCCGGTGCACGACATCTTCGCCGTTGCGGGAGCCGACCATGACCTCGGATAGCGGCGCGCTCGCCTGGCCGGCCTGGCCGCGCGCCGATGAGCGTGGGCTGGTCCGCTTCGTCACGCCCCGGTCGAGTCGCTGGCAGCCGCTCGACGTCAGCCGCTTCGACCTGTCCGCGCAGCCGGACCGCTGCCGGGCCGTGGCGGAGGCGGTCTTCGACGCGCTGCGCGGCCGGGACATCCGGTACGCGCTGGAGGAGTACCACCCGTCGGACGCCCTGCAGAGCATCCGTACGCCGGCCGAGGTGCTGGTCTCGCCCCGCGAGGGCACCTGCCTCGACCTGGCCGCGCTGTTCTGCGGGCTGTGCCTGGCGTACGAGCTGCTCCCGGTCCTGGTCGTGGTCGAGGGCCACGCGTTCGCCCTGTTCTGCACGACGCACGGCCTCCGTCAGTGGAACGGGTACGACCGGCCCGGCCGGGAGCTGTTCGCCGGCGGTCCGCTCACCGACCCGGCGAGACTGGCCGAGCTGGTCGACAGCGGCACCTACCTGGCCGTCGAGTGCACCGGCTTCGCCCGCAGCGAGCTGCTCGGGCAATATCCGGACCTTCCCGAGGCCCGGGACCGCGCCGACGGGCTGCTCACCTTCGAGCGGGCCCTGGCGGCCGGCCGGGAGCAGATCGGCCGGGCCGACCGCCCGCTGCGGTTCGCCCTCGACGTCGCCACCGCGCACTACGAGTGGCGGATCGAACCGCACCCGGTCGAGGCGCTGCCCGGCGCCTACGCCACCGACATCTTCCGCCTGCTGGCGCAGGCACCCACCACGCTGGCCGGCGGGCTGAGGGTCCTCGACAGCGAGCGGATCGTCGCCGAGCGCACCCGCGACTTCGTCGGCCGCGACTTCATCTTCCAAGAGATCGACCGGCTGCTCGCCAAGACCGACTTCCCGTCCGGCTACATCCTGGTCCGCGGCGAGCCGGGCATCGGCAAGACGGCGCTGATGAGCATGCTGGTCAAGACCCGCGGCTACGTGCACCACTTCAACGAGGCGCAGGCAAACATCCACAGCACGCGTACGTTCCTCGCGAACGTCTGCTCTCAGTTGATCATCCGGTACCAGCTGGACCACGTGGTCCTGCCCGCGGAGGCCACCACCGATGGCGCGTTCCTCAGCCAGCTGCTGCAGGAGGCCGCGGAAAAGTCGGGCGGCCAGCCGGTGGTCGTGGTGGTTGACGCGCTCGACGAGGCCGAAGACGACGGGTTGGCGCTCCGGGCCAACCGGCTCGCACTGCCGCGCACCCTCCCACCCGGCGTGTTCTTCGTGATCAGCTCACGTGAGAAGAAGAACTACCGGCTCGACGTCGACCGGCGCGAGGACGTGTACCTCGAGGACACGAGCGACGAGAACATGGCTGACGTACGCACGTACGTCGTCAACCAGCTGCGGGCCCACCCGGAGCTCGTGCCCGCGCACAACGAGGACGAGTTCGTCGACGTCATGACCGGCAAGAGCCTGGGCAACTTCATGTACCTGGTCTACGTGCTCGCCGACATCCGGGCCGGCAAGATCTCGGTCGACACCATGGACGACGTCAACAACCTGCCGATCGGCCTGCGCGCCTACTACGAGCAGCACTGGGCCACGATGCGCGACCAGGACCAGGACCGTTTCGAGCGCATCTACGAGCCGGTGCTGCGGATCCTGGCAACCGTACGCGAGCCGGTGGAGTTGGCGAAGGTCGAGGAGTGGACGCAGCTGCCGCCGACCCGCATCCTCGACGTTATCCGCGACTGGCGGCAGTTTCTCAACGAGACGCCGTCCGACACCGGCGAGCCGCTCTACCGCGTCTATCACACCAGCTTCCAGGACTTCCTCGCCGTCGAGGGTGTCGGCCTGCGCCCCTACCACGAGAAGATCGCGCTGACCGCCCTCGCCAAGATCCCCAACTTCCTCGACCCGCCGTAGGGTCCCGGTGCATTCCCCGTCGCCGCCCGCGGCCCGCCCGCTGTCCGACCTGAGCACGTACGAGCTGCGCCACCTGGTGCCGCACCTGGCCGGCGCCGGCCGCAACGCCGACCTTCACCGTCTGTTGGCCATGCCCGACGGTGACCGCAACGCGCTGTGGCGCGAGCTGGACGACCGGGACGACCCGCAGGGCTTCCTGAACGCCGTGGCCGTGGCCGTGGCACGGCGGGAGGCGCTCGACTCGATCGGCACGCACCTGCCCGAGGCGGTCCGCTACGCCCTGTACGCCGGTTCGGTGCGCAGCCTCTCCGAGACCATCCCGGCGCCGCTGCTCGTCCGGGCCGTGACATGCCGCGTCCTGGAACCGCGCCAGGCCCTGGCCTACGCACGGCAGATCCTGTCACCCGGCCGGCGAGCCGCCACCCTGGCGCTGCTGCACCGCGAATTGCCGGAGCCCGACCGCAACGAGGTGGTCGGCGAGGCCGTTGACGCGGCCCGGGCGGCAATCGGCGGCTCCTCCGATCGTGCGATGCTCGTGCAGGTCACCACCGCGCTCCCGGTCGACCGCCTGGCCGAGGTCGTCGTCGCCGCGCGGGAGGCCACCGGCGACAAGGTGGCCGTAGCGGTCACCGCCGCCGCGGCGGCCCGGCGCCCCGACCTGCTGCCGGACGCCCTGCGATGGGCCCGGGAGCTGACCAGTCCCGCGGTGGGCGCGCTGGCCCTGACGCGCCTGGTCCCGCTGCTGCCGATGGACGACCGCGTCGCGGTCGCCCAGGAGGCGCTGGACCGCGCGCTGCGGTTCCCGCGACGCCGGGGCGACGGCAGCGTGGTGATGGACGGCGAGGACTGGTCGTACTTCGACGCCCTGGAACTGCTGTCCGAGCATCTGACGCCCGCGCAACTCGACGTCGCCGCAGCGGCCGCGGAGGAGATCGCGCTGACCGACGACCGGGTCCGGGTACTGAGCGCGCTGGCGCGGCGCTACCCCGACGGCCGGCGGGCCGCGCTGGTTGCCCAGGCCCTCACGAGCCTCGGCGAGATGACCAACCAGCAGTCCCGAAATCGGGCCGCCGCACCTCTGGCCGGGCTGCTGCCGAAACGCCGGGCCCGCCAGGTCCTCCTGCAGGGCTGGTGGTGGGCGGGCTCCGAGTGGACCGCCGACCGGCTGGTGGCGTCTGCCCCCTACGCGGGCGGCCGGCTCGTCGCCCCCTACCTGGCGGCGGTCCGGCGCATCCGGTCGCCGTGGCACCGCGCCCGCGCGCTGGCCGCCCTCCTCGACGTGGCGCCGCCCGCCGACCGTCCCGGCCTGGCCACGCGGGCGTGGCGTAACCTGCGCCGGCATTCCCCCAGCTCGACGAACGACACCTACACCTGGCGCGGCTGCGTGGAGCAGATCGCACCCCACCTCGAGGCGGCAGACGTTCCCGAGGCGCTGGCGACCGCCGAGCGCATCGGCGACGCGGACCTCCGCCACCGCGTAGTGTCCGCCCTCCGCCGCTACGCGCCGGACGACCCGGAGGTGCTCGGGGCGGTGGCGCTCATCGCCGACGAGGGCACCCGGGCCGAACAGCTGGCCGCTCTGGCCCCCGGCCTCGGCCCCGACCAGATCTCCCGGGCGCTGTCGCTCGCCGAGAAGATGACGCCCACGTGGCGCGTCATTCCACTGGCCGCGCTGGCGAGCCGGGTCCCCGCCGCCGACCGGCCGGCCATGCTGCGCCACATCCTGCAGGTGCTGCGCAAGGCGTGGAACACCGGCCAGACCACCGATCCGTTCCTCGCCATCGCGGCGATGCTCGACGGGCCCATCCTCGACGAGACGGTCGAGATGCTGCTCGACAAGCGCCCACCGGCGGACGTGGTGCCGGCCGTCCTCGCACTGGCGCCCAGGCTGACCATGGACCACTGGCGGCGGATCCTCGACTCCCGGCATTGGGCCGGCATCGTCCGAGCGGTGCCGGAGGACCTGGTCGCGGACGCGGTAGAGCTGGCGCTCGAACGGCTGGACGACGACGTAGGGGCGCTCTGCGCTCTGGCCTCGCGGGCGACGCCCGACCAGGAACGCCGGATCCGGCTCGCCGCCGACCGGTGCCGCTTCCCCATCGACCGGGCCGCGCTGCTCGGGGCGGTCGCGCCGCACCTGCCCGACGACGAGGCCACGGATGTCGTACGCGACGTCATTTCGTTCCTTCACGACGAGAGGCACCGCGACGACCTGCCGGGTGAGCGGCTGCGTGAATGGGGCGAGGGCTGGGCGGACCGTCCCTGCCCGCCCGAGGTCCAGCGGCTTCTGCTCGACGCCGCCTTCGAGATCGAGGCACCCGGCAACCGCGCGGCGGCGATCCGCGGCATCGCCGGCTGCCTGTCGCCGGCCATGCTGCGGGAATGCGTCGACCGGGCCCGGCGCGGCGACCATCCGTGCGTCGTCCTGGCGGCTGTGCTCCCGGCGCTGGCGGGCGAGGAGCGCAAGCAGGTGATGAACGAGATCCTGGCCGCCGACCCTGGTGGTGCGGCCCTGACCGAGGTGGCCGACCGGCTCAGCCCGGAGGAACTCGCCAGCCTGGTCGGCTTGGCCGGTTCGGGCGGTCCGGGGAAGAAGACTGACGCGGCGGGTTCGCTCGAGAACCTTCTTGCCTCTGACCTGACCAGGCTGCCGCCCGCCGCGGCGTCCGCGTTGCTGGTCGCGGAGTTCTCGGCCGACGGCACGCCGGCCCGCCAGAGCGTCACCTGGGAACCCCTCGCCGGTGCGCTGGTGGATGCCCCGCCCGACCTGGTCCGGCCGGTCCTGCTGGCCTGGCTGAGCCGGACCGACCGCACCCGCGCCCAGTTCCTGGCCGAGCTGGGCTCGCTGCATCACCTGCTGGCCTCTCGCGCCCGCCCTGTCATCCGGGCCGTCGACGAGGCGGGGGAGTGGTGGCCCTGAGACCGTTGGAAGTCTTCGGAGAACCGCCTATTCGCAGCCGCCTTCGGTAGTTCCCGTCCCGCCGCAGAGCTCACCTGCTGCCGTCGGAGGCGGCGGCGCGGGCCTCGCTGTTCACTGTGCGGGCGTCGGCCGCCTCGACGCCGCGCTCGGGATTCGGAGCGAAGTACCGGACGGTGATGCATGATCAGAGAAAGGCGGCGGATGCCTGCGTAGTGGGGCAATTCGGGTGTACTTCGGTCCAGCCGTGATCCGCGGCCGGCTCCCGTCAGGGAGTCGGGAAGGGGGAACAGATGGACGAGGTGATCCGGCCCGTCGAGCATGACGCCACGGAGATCACGTACGACGAGCAGCGCTACCCGGCCCGTCCGAACAGACTGCGCTCCCGCGCTCAAGTGCGCCGGCCCGAACGGCGCAGTACCGACTGGCGGACGGCCGACGGGACCAATCCGTCCTACGTTCAGTGGCTGGTGGGGCAGTCGATGCTGGCGGATGCCGACGTGCTGGGCCGGCAACTGTCCGGGCAGGCGATCATGTGGCGTAATCCGTACGCCCGGCCGGACGCGCGGCGGGCGCTGCGGACCGCATCGGTGTGGTTCACGGCGTACCCGATCTCGCTCATCACGCGCCCCGGTGAGTCCTTCCTCGGGGCGCTGGGCGATGACCAGCTGTGGCAGACCTTCCGCAAGATCGGGATCGATGCGGTGCACACCGGGCCGGTCAAGCAGGCGGGCGGCATCCGGGGCTGGCAGATGACGCCCAGCGTCGACGGCCACTTCGATCGCATCAGCACCCACATCGATACCGCCTTCGGCACCGAAGCCGAGTTCCGCCGGTTGTGCGAGACGGCGGACTCCCACGACGGCAGCGTCATCGACGACATCGTTCCCGGCCACACCGGCAAGGGGGCGGACTTCCGCCTGGCCGAGATGGCGTACGAGGACTATCCCGGCATCTACCACATGGTCGAGATCCTCGAGCAGGACTGGGATCTGCTGCCGGAGGTGCCCGAGGGCCGCGACGCTGTCAACCTCGACGCGGTCGCGGAGGCCAAACTCGCCGAGGCCGGGTACATCATCGGCGCCCTGCAGCGCGTGATCTTCTACGCCCCGGGGGTCAAGGAGACCAACTGGAGCGCCACGGCGCCGGTCATCGGCGTCGACGGCACCTGCCGGCGCTGGGTCTACCTGCACTATTTCAAAGAGGGCCAGCCGTCGATCAACTGGCTGGACCCGACGTTCGCCGGCATGCGCCTGGTCATCGGCGACGCCCTGCACTCGCTGGGCGACCTCGGCACACAGGCGCTGCGTCTGGACGCCAACGGGTTCCTCGGCGTCGAGAAGAGCGCGGAGGGGCTGCCCGCCTGGTCGGAAGGTCATCCGCTGTCGCAGGCGGCGAACCACGTGATCGCCGGAATGGTCCGCAAGATCGGCGGGTTCACGTTCCAGGAGCTCAACCTGACCATCGAAGACATCCGTGACACCGGCCGTGTCGGGGCCGACCTGTCCTACGACTTCGTCAACCGTCCCGCGTACCACCACGCTCTGGCGACCGGCGACACCGACTTTCTGCGCCTGACCTTGCGGACCTCGCTCGAGGTCGGGGTGGATCCGGTCAGCCTCGTTCACGCGCTGCAGAACCATGACGAGCTCACCTACGAGCTCGTCCACTGGGCGACCCTGCACAGCGCGGACGTCTACCGGTTCCGCGGGCGCGACATCACCGGCGCCGAGCTCGCCGAGACGATCCGCGCCGACCTGCTCCGGCACCTCACCGGGGAGGCCGCCGACTACAACCTCGTCTTCACCACCAACGGCATCGCCTGCACGACGGCGTCGGTCATCGCCGCGGCGCAGGGTCTGCGGACGCTCGATGAGATCGGCGAGGAGCACGTCGACGACATCCGCCGTGCCCACCTGCTGCTGGCCAAGTACAACGCCTGGCAGCCCGGAGTCTTCGCGCTGTCCGGGTGGGACCTGCTCGGCATGCTGCCGGTCCCGGCTGACACAGTCCAGGACCTGATCGCCGAGGGCGACACCCGCTGGATCCATCGCAGCGCCCACGATCTGATGGACGTGGCCCCGGACGCTTCGACGTCGTCGGCCGGGATGCCGCGGGGGCGCTCCCTCTACGGCGCCCTGCCCGCCCAGCTCGCCTCCGGCACCTCATTCGTCGCCGGGCTGCGCGCGCTGATCGCCATCCGCAACCGCCACGACATCGCCGTCGCCACCCAGCTGGACATCCCGGACGTGGCCCACAAGGGCATGCTCGTCATGGTGCACCGGCTGGACCAGGGCGAGACCGCGGTCGCCGACGCGCCGATCCAGGTCACCGTCCTCAACTTCACCGGTGACACCATCAACGGCGCTGTGCGCTCGACGCATTTCGTGCCCGGGTGCCGTGTGGTGGACGCCTGCACCGGCGACGAGATCGGTCGGGTGGACGGCCTGTACAGCTTCGGCGTCACCCTCGACCCGTACGACGGCCTGTTCCTCCTTCTCGAACCCACCTGATTTCTCATGAGATGGCAACTCCACGCCACTAGATCGCGGCCAGCGCGGTGCGGCAGGCGTCGAGCAGTCGCTCGTCGCTGTGCACCTGATCGCTGGAGGAGAAGTCCTCGGCGGCGTTGTGCCGACGCCGCTGCGCGAGCTCGCCTTCGAGAAGCGGCGCCAAGGCGGCCGCCAGCGGCCCGCGCGCGGCGGCGGCAATCGACGTACGCGTGTAGACGTTGCCCCGCCACGCTTTGCGCAGCACGGGCGCCGTCCGCTTGACGTCGCCGGTGATCTGCCACAGGGCGAGCGCCGCTCGGGCCGGCGTCCACCACGGGTTGCCGGACACCTTCATCAGCGGCGCCAGTGCCGGTGCGGCCGGGGCGGCGGCCGGGCCCATGGCGGCGAGCTGGGCGAGTGCGTCGACGGCCGCCGCGTCGCCGAGATGACTGATCAGCACCGGCAGGGCCTCGGGGGAGCGCTCGATCCGCCACAGCGCGCCCGCCGCGGCGACGGCGGTTCGGGCCTCGTTCCGGTGGGCCGCCGCGCGCAGGGCCGGCAGCGCCTCAGCCGCGCCTATCCGGCCGAGCGCGTCCGCGGAGTCCTGCCGAAGCGGCTCGGCCAACAGCAGCGGCACCGCAGGCGCGGCCGCCGGCCCGAAGGCACGCAGCGCCACCAGGAGGCTGTCTCGCTCGGCCGGTTCGCGAGCGTCCAGCCCGGCGATCACCTCGGCGACGATCCGGTCGGCATGACCCGGATATCTGCCCAGGTAGAAACCGGTGTTGACCGGCAGGACGGGCAGACGCAGGGAGGCGAGCAGCAGCGGCAGCGCCCGCTCGTCGCCGAGTTCCGCGAGCATCTGGAGCAGCGGGTGGAGACCGACAGTGTCACCGGCCCACACCGGTAGCCCATCGGTCCCCGGGTGGCCGGCGAGATCGGCGAGCCGTTCGGCGGCCGCGTCGGCGGCGGGCGCGGCCACCGGGCCCCAGCCGTTGAGGAACCGCGCTGCACGCCCGGCGATCTCCGGGCTGTCATGCCGGAGAAGCCCGGCGGCCCGGCCGACGATCTCCCGATAGTCGCCGCGCCAGCCCTCGACCAGTTTGTTGGCGGCGTACAGGGCGTCGCCCGTGATGTCGGGGTGTGGCGAACCGAGCAGCGGGATCAGGACCGTGATCCGCTCGTCCACGCGCGGGCCGAGCGGATCCGTCAGCCCCTCGATGAGGCGGGCGCAGTGCGGTGCGCGGCGTCCCGCCTCAGCCTCTTCCCGGAGCAGGCGAACGGCGCCGCGCAGGGTTTTGGTAGTGAACCCGGCCGGCACGGCGGGCGGGGCGACCTCTGCGTAGGCGCGATCCAGCAGCTCCGGGATCCCGTCGAGAGGCACCTGGTCCGGGTCGATCCGCGCGACGGCACTGAGCGCGGCCACCGCGGTGGAGGCGGGTGCGGTCGCGGCGACACCGAGCAGGTGCCCGACGGAACCCGGCTTCAGGCTCATACCGCCGAGGGCCTCCAGCAGGGCGCGGCGTACCCGGGCCTCGGGTTCCTCAGCCAGGCGGCCGGTGAGCCGTTCGGCAATGCCGGGCACGCCGGGATGCAGGGCGGCGAGCAGGGCCGGAACGGCGGCCCGCAGATCTGGATCGGGGTCGCCGGCGAGATCGAGCAGCCGCGAAACATCCCCGGTGATCCGGGCCTGGGCGGGCTTGGACTCGGCGATGCTCGCGAGCAGGTCCGCGATCCCGGACCGGCCGGGCACACCTTGCGTGGTGAGCGCCTCGACGAGAAACGGGACGGTGGCCAGCGTGGATTCGTACACATCGCCCTGGTGATGGACAGCGCCGAACAGAGCATCGAGGGAGGTCTCGCGGATCTCGGAGTCGGGGTCGGTCAGCCCGCGGATCCAGCCCGGCACGTCCCCGGCCGGACCGTAGGCGTGTTCCAGCGAATTCCAGTCGATGTCGTCGAGCGCTGCAAACATCCGAACATTGTCGGAGTGGCCTGCGGCGGATACAACGGTGGATCCCGTGCGGGACGGTCCACCGTACGCAGGCGCCTCCTTCGGCCTACGCCATCGATGATGGCGGTGATCGCGTTGACCACCCTGCCCCGCACTGATGGCACTGTAGTCCTTCCTGATTTGTTTTAATTCATCGCTTTTCAGTAAGACTTTCGCGGCGTCGTAGATCTCGTCGTAGATCTTCTCTTCGGCGTCCGGCGCGAGCATTATCTCGAGCGGTTTGGTCGGATCGGGAATAACGTAGGGGATACGCGGGACTGCGGCTTTGACGAAGCGTGCGAAGCGCTGCGGCCCGGAGCCTGGCGTTTTCGGGCCGGACCCGGTAGGGGTTCCGTAGTAGCTCTGCAGGATCTCCGAGGGCGGCCGGTCAAGGGTGTTGCGGATACTGACGTACGGCGGGCCGTCGACGGTGGGTATGACGTCGTAGCTGGTCGTTGTCTCGCTCGCGACCATGATCTGCGCATCCATGTCGGACAACAGGTCGTCCAGGGAAACCTTCCTGTTGACGATCGAGAGCAGAACAGAGATGTCGCTGTCCTCTGGTTTCTTGCGCTTCTCCGCGGGCCAATCGACGAACCATGAGGAAAGGTCGCCGGTCCAGGTGAACACACCGGTGAGGGGCGTGCTGCCTCCGATTTCGACTACTCCTCCGAGCCCGGACGCGCCGTTCACGGTGACATCGAGAGCGGCGAAGATGTGACTCGGGTCGAGGCTCTCCCCCGCGGGAGTCCGAATGGCGTTGGTTCCGAATAGCCCGTTGAGCGTTGCGAGGCTCACCGGCGGGCTGGTGAGCGGTGGCATCTGGTCAGGCCCTGCAATCAGCCAGTCGAAGGTCGGACCCAATGAGCCGGACGGGTTCATCGGCTTGGGTGGTCCGGCGGTGAACGTGCTGTAGTACAGGCGCCGGAGGCGACGGATCACATCGCCGCGGTCGGTGTACACCTGCTCCACTTCGCGGACCCAGGTTACGTACTGGCCGAGCGGAGTGACGTTCTGCTTGCGTACGACCGTTGGCCCGTTCGTCCACCACGGAGACGCCACCGGGCCGGCGGAAGCCGCCGCGGGCCCCGATCGTCCCGGTTCGACGTGGATGATGACGCGCCGGTTCTGTTCCTCGGGTCCGAACTCGTCTGTCTCCCTGTGCATGAACGTGGTGACCGACGCCGCCGGAATGCCGGGCGCTCCCGACGCGGGATGCATCAGCTCCGCGGCAACCGCGTCGGCGCGCGCGCAGGCGAGCGTCCAGTTGAGAGCGTCCTCCCCAGGCGTGCTGGCGTAGCCGTCGACACGCACCCGAGGCTCATCACCGCCGGCATACCACTTGGCGACCAGGTCGTCGATCTGCTGCTGTTGCGCGGCGGTCAGCGTGGAGACGGCGTTCGGGAAGAGCAGCATGGCGGTCGCCTCCGGCGAGGCGATCGCCGGTGTGCACGCGGTCCCCAAGAACGCCGACACCCCGCTGTTGCCGAGGCGTCGTTGCAGGTCTGCCGGTGTTCCGGCGGCCGGCGTGGCGCCGGGTCGCGCCCTGCCGGACGGGGTGCCGCCGCGCGAAGCGGTCTTCGAGTGTGCTGGACGCATCCCGGCGCCTACGCCGTTCCGCCGGGGGCGGTGTTGTCAGGTTCGGGAACGGGCAGGCGCAATGGATGAACCACAGCCCGGCGGCTCAGGTTCGGACTGCTCTGCGGTACGAAGGTCCAGTTGTCGGTGAGCTCGGAAACTCGTATATCAGTGACCACTGATCCCTGAGTCAGCGTCCGACTACCTCAGCCAGCCCACCCGGTGGGCCACCGCACCGAGGACACCCGACGAGAGAAGTGAGACAAGATGCCATCGATGGCACAGAAGATCAAGACATTCCTGGCGGGCCCCCAGGGCCGGCGTCTGGCCACGCGGGGACGGCAGGAAATGGCCAAGCCGCAGACCCAGCGTAAACTCCGCGAACTCGCCGGCAGGTTCAGCCGGAAATGGTGACCACAGCATCAAGAACAGCCGCCGGCTCACCCTCACATCGCTTTCTCACTTCGATCTGAGCCGGACCAGGCCAAGATGATTTTCATGGTGCCGTAGTACCGCAGGAAGCAATGAACGGCGACCCGATGAACCAATCGGGCCGCCGTTCGCAATGTTGGGGAGGGCTCTCCGTGTGACGTCACCGTTCGTCGATCGAGGAGCGGACAGAGTTCTAGGCTGCGGTGCGCAAGGCAATGGAGATGCCGATGCTGTGGGCGGCGAACGCGGCGATGGTCAGGGCGCTTGCCGGGGCCAGGACGCCATCTCGTCAAGGACCGGTAGTCTCGCCGGCTGGCTGCAGCGAGGAAGGCGGGGCGGCCGTTCCGGTCGCGTAGCGGCCCAGCCGGAGCATCAGATAGGGGAAACGGACTTCGGGTGCCGTGCGGCGCAGAGCCTGCCGGGCGTCGGCGTGCTCGACGGGTGCGCTCAGCGGTAGAACCGACACTCCGAGGCTGGTGGCGACGAGAGAGCCTGTGGAGAGGGCCTCGCCGGCGTGCAGCCAGTCGATCATGTGGTCGCTGGACCCGTACAGGACCGCCAGGGTCGCGGCCCGGTCATGGTCGCCGTGAACGATCGGTTGTCGCAGGTCGTCGTCAGCGGCGGCGATCCGGTCACTGCCGGTCCACAACGCCAGTTCCCCATGCCATTGCGCGTCGGTGGAGTCGAGGACCGGGACGTGCACGGACGCCACCGTCAGCGCGAGGATCTGGTCCGGGCGTAGGACCTCGAGGCGAACGTGCTGGGATCCGAATGCTGTACCGATGGCCTGCAGCGTTTCCGGGTCGATCGGATCGCCGGTGATCGGGTGCACGTCCGTGTGCCGCTGCTTGATACGGCGGGCCAGGTCGGCCGTGGCCGGGCTAACCGGGGCGGCCCCGTCGATGTGCAAACGTGCCAGGTGAGCCGGATCTGCGGCCTCGGGAAGGCGGGTCACCGTCACCTGCCACCCGCGCGCCGCCAGCGTCACCCGGGCGTGATGCAGGGCGGCGCCGCAGCTGATCGTGACGAGCCGACCGTCCGGGTCCGGCAACCCTGACATCCGGGTGGGGTCGGTGAACAGGTCGAGCACGCCATCACCCATCTGCCATCGCCACGGCTTTCTGTCGTACGCCGATGGTGCCCGTCCGGCCGCGACGACAGCCCGGTAGAAGGCCTCGCTGGTGATGCGATGGCTGAGCGGGCGCAGGACGCCAGCCGACATCATCGGACCGCTCGCTCGGTCAGTGAATCGAACACGCCGCCCGCAGTCTCCGAGACCTTGCTGCCGACGTCTGCTCTGAGACCGTGTGCTGCTCCGGGGGCCGGCCCCCGCGGAGCCACCCGGATGGTGAAGGTACCGCCGTCGGCGCAGATCACGGTCATCATCCACGGTGACCAGCCGGCACGGTAGTCGACGGTGACCGTGCGGGCGTCCATGACGATGTGGCGTGACCGGTCCGTCCAGGCCTCGGCACTCAGCACGAGCCGTTTCACCGGCCCACGGACATGATCGAGAATCGGCACCAGCAGGCGTAGCTCCTCATCGAGATCGGACGAATCCGGCCACCAGCTGCCGTCGCACAAGAGATGCTCGGACTGCGTCGGCTCAAGGCGCGCACAAGGACCGTCGAGGTGAGATGCCGATTCAGACTGATAGCGCAGAGATTTCATGATCGTGTTCCCGTCGTCCGGGACCCAACGCAGGCGCGGGCCCAGCCCGATGACACAGGGCGAGGACGAGGTCCACCGAGTCCGGTGAAAGGCGCGGCGTCGGCAGGCGAACCGCGCACCAGCCGAGGCCGGTACCGATGATGGAGCCACCGGTTACTCCTAGTGTACGTGCTGCCGAGCCCAAAGACGCGTACGGCATGGCGGGCGGCTTCCGCGACTGGTCAAGGACGGCTGCGGGAATCGGCACCTGTCCTGTCTCAAGAGCGGGCTGGCTACCTCGTACGCCCCCGCCCCGGCACCTCGACCGACAAGGCGGAGCGGCCCCGCTCTCGACCGCTCCAGTCGCATTCTCCCGGGACCCGCCGGGGGATCCGGAAGGATGACCTTGTGAGTGTCGAATCGTCCCTGGTGTTCGTCCTTGCCGCTGTTGCGGTGGTCGTGGTGGTGCGATGGATCGCCAATCGAACCGGCCTGCCCGCCGCGGCGCTACTGCCGATCATCGGAGTCGGATACGCCCTGCTGCCCGGACCCAACATATCGCTGGACCCCGACATCGTGCTGACGCTGGTGCTGCCACCGCTGCTGTACAGCGCGGCCCTGGAGTCGTCGCTGCGCGGGATCCGGGTGGTGAGCCTGTCGGTGATTCTGGTTCTGCTGACGGCCGTGGCGATCGGCTACGGCTCGCGTGGTTCGTCCCCGGCGGGACCCTGGCCGCCGGTATCGCGGTCGGTGCGGCGGTAGCGCCGCCTGACCCGGTGGCCGCGCTGGCCGTCGGCCGACGGGTGGGGCTACCCCCGAAATCGTCACGCTGATCCAGGGGGAAGGGCTGCTCAACGACGCGACCGTTCTCACCATCCTGAGCGTCGCCGTCGCCGTCGCCGCGGCTACGGGTGACGATTTCTCGGCGCCGTTTGCGCTGGGCCGTTTCCTGATCGCGGTGGCCGGTGGAGTGGCCGTCGGCGTGCTGGTCGCTTTCGCTGTCCGCCTTCTGTCCCGGGCGCTGAGCAGCGATCCGATGATGGCCAACGCGGTCTCGCTCGCCACCCCGTTCGTCGCCTACCTGATCGGCGAACACGTCCACGTCTCCGGCGTGCTGGCGGTGGTCATCGCCGGGCTCGTCGTCGGGCACCACACGCCGCGGTCGGCCTCGGGCGCGGGCCGGCTACAGATGAGCGCGGTGTGGCGGCTGGTCGACTTCCTGCTCGAAGGATGCGTGTTCCTGCTGATAGGTCAGCAACTGCCCGACGTCGTACGAGGACTGGCACAGTACGAAACCGCCACCATCGTCATCGCCGTCACGATCAGCGTCGGTGTCGTCCTGGTGCTACGGCCGGTGTGGCTGCTGCTGACCCAATCGCTGCCCCACTCGCTGCACACCTGGCTGGGCGGGAACCCGCCGGGATCATCCTCGCGGCGATCCAGGGTGAGCCGACCTCGCTCCGCGATGAGCCGGTCCAGCGGCTGCCCGTCCACGTGCGCCATGACCAGGTACGCGTCCTGGCCGGGTTCCTGGCCGAAGTCGTACACGTCGGCGACGCCGGGATGATGCAGGGTGGCCATGGCGCGGGCCTCGTGCTCGAACCGGCTCTGGAATCGCGGGTCGACGGCCCGGTCGGCGCGCAGTGTCTTGACCGCCACCTTACGGCCCAGCACGGTGTCGGTGGCCTGCCAGACGTCGCCCATCCCGCCGGAGGCCGCGATCTTCGCCCGCACGAGTGTGTGTATCCGGCACGTACCCCAGTCCTTCCTGCGCCGACCTATCCGGGGGCCGGGGCCGGCCCGCAGGACGGTCGCTGTGTGGTACACATCGCTCTCGAGCGGGGGAACGCCGCCTACGGACGGGGGACAACACCGGTTCGGGTCGGGATGATGTCGTAATGTCATAACTCGCAGGCACCCCAGCATGTCGCTCCAGACCTCGGCGACGCCGCGCTTCCGTCGCCCTGGAGCACCCTTATGAGAACGTCCGCCGGTGATGCGGTCGAACCGCCACCTTTCACCCGCGTTCCCGACAACCCCAGCGATGCCGTGTTGATTGACGCGGTCTCGCACGGCAGCGTGCCCGCGTTTGTCGCCCTTTTCGACCGCACGTCGCCAGCAGTCAGTGCCGAGGTGGCGGGGCTTCTGCCCGGAACCGGGCAACGCTGCGAGGTACTCGCTGCCAGTTACCTCGAGGTGTGGTGGCTGGCGGGCTGTCACACCGAGCCGGGTATCGACGTCGTCGAGTGGGTCAAAGCCATTGCGCGGCGGCGGATCGCGGACATCCACATCAGTGCGGAGTGGGACGGCGTACGGCCGCGGCCCAGCTATGCACAGCTGGAACTCGCCGGCCTGCTTCGCCGCCCGGTCGACGACCTGCTGCGGAGCTGACTGTCAGGGCTGTATCAGGCCGGGGGCGCTGGACAGGTCGGTGACGACCAGTTCGGCGACTTCAGTCAGCCGCCGGTTGTTATTGCGGGCGTAGGCGCGGATCCGGCGGAATGCCTCATCGACGCTGACCCCGTGCACCTGGGCGAGGGCGCCCTTGGCCTGTTCGATGATGATCCGGCTGTTCAGGGCGCCCTGCAGTTGTTCGGTCAGCGCCTCACTGCGGCGGATCGTGCGTTCCTGCATCAGGCCGATGGTCGCGACGTCGGCGAGCGCCTGCATGACTGGTACATCGGCGGAATCGAAGTCTCCGCCGGTTGAACTGCCGAAGATGTTCAGGGCACCGATCACCTGAGTACGCAGCCGCAGCGGAAACGCGTGCACGGACCGGAAACCGGCCTGCGCCGCCCGGGGCGCGAAGCGGGGCCAGCGATCCGTCGCCGCCGCCAGGTCGACGTTGATCACCGGTTGCCCGGTGCGGAACGCTTCCAGGCAGGGGCCCTGGTCGGTCTGCAGTTGGAACAGTTCCACCAGGCGGACGTTCTCGTCGGAACCCGCCATGAACGCCAGCCGCCCACGTTCGTCGGCGAGCATCAGCCCGGCGGCGGCCGCGTCGACCAGGCTCCGGGCCCGATCGGTGAGCATGTGCAGGAAGTCGAGCAGGTCGAACTCGGCGACCAGAGTATCGGCGGCCTCCACGAAGATTGTTGCGAGCCGCTCAGCCGAAACGGTGCTCATGGCCTGCCTCCCGGTGACCCTGTACCAAACTGCCGCTCATTCGTTGTTCCCGTCCCATCGCAGCCGCCGCTCGACGACATCGCGGGCGAATCCTCGAGAGGACGGTTCTCGGCATACGCGTACGCCCGCATCCGAACGAGAGCCTCACCGATGGATACCCCCAGCTGCATCATGACCATCCCCTGCGCCTGAAACAGCTCGGCCCGACGCCCGACGTCCAAGACCGAAGCGCTGTCACCTCCGCGCGCGACCCCGCTCTGGTGCATGTCGAGCAGCGCTTCGACGGTCACCTCCGCGAAGGGTGAAAGCGATATGCAGTTGCGTACCGGTCAACGGGCCCACCCGATCCCGGTAGGGGTCCATGACGTCGAGCCGGGCGGCGCCGACCTGAAGGGGAGTGCGAAGACGGCGCGGACGTCGTCACCCCGGCTCATGCCGGTGAGGCGATGGTCGAGGCGGTCGGTGGACGAGCCGGCCGTTCACGGCAGCGGAGCCGTGCGGGCAGTCGCGTGATCCGTCGCCGCGCGCCGAGCCCGCAACGCCGATGCTCATGCCCGCGACCGGGTTACCTATGGCTCCGGAGGGGTAACCACGGTGACGTGGATACCGACCGTGCCCGACGAGCAGGGTCGGGCGACGGCCTGGATGTCGGCCTGAATCGGCTGGAGGACCGGGTCGAGCGGGGCCTGGACCACCTCGGTGCCATGGTCAAACCCCGGCTTCGAGGGTGGCTGCATGCCGGGACCTTTCCTGTGGCCGTCGCTGCGGGCGGTCTTTTGACCGTGCTGTCACCGGACGACAGGTCCAGGGTGGCCTTGGCGCTGTTCACGCTGTCGGCAGCGCTGCTTTTCGGCATCAGCGCGCTCTACCACCGCGGCCACTGGACCGGACGTGTCGAGAACGTGCTGCGACGCTTCGACCACGCCAACATCTTCCTGATCATCGCTGGCACCTACACGCCGTTCTGCGTGCTCGTGCTGGCGCCGGGACAAGCACGGACGTTGTTGTGGATCGTGTGGTGCGGCGCGCTGGCCGGCGTCGCGTTCCGGGTCCTGTGGGTCGGCGCCCCTCGCTGGCTGTATGTGCCGGTGTACATCGCGCTGGGCTGGGTCGCCGTGATCTACCTACCCGGATTCTGGCGCTCCGGCGGCGTTCCGGTCGTCACGTTCCTGTGCCTCGGCGGCGTTCTCTACACCCTCGGCGCCGTGGTCTACGGCCTCAGACGACCTGACCCGAACCCGCGCTGGTTCGGCTTCCACGAAGTCTTCCACGCCCTGACCGTCGCCGCGTTCGCCGCCCACTGCATCGGCATCTCCATCGCCTTGCGCACCGCTGTCTGAAGGCCCTGCCGCTCGTCGATCGGCGAACGGTGACGTCCCACGGGAGACCACCCCTGCCCACCTTGCGAACGGCGGCCCGATTGGTTCAGCGGGTCGCCGTTCGGTGTTTCATGCGCGGGCGGACGGCGAAGCCGGCGGCACTGAGCCGGGCCAGCGAGGCGACGAAGCGCTCGGCGTGCGAGGCGGCAGCACAGCCGGGCGCCGCGCGATCCCGAGCAGCCAGCCCGGGACCGTGAGGGAGCCTGATCGTCTCAACCGTCGCCGAGGCCTACCACCACTTCCGTACCGGCCGGGAGGATCACCTCGCGCCCGTGGACCAGAACCGTCTCGTGACAGCCCTCGGGTGCCGACAGCAGGAACGTCGCCGAGGTGCCGCTCGCGGATACCGACAGTGCATTGCCGTGCCACTTGAGCCGGAAGGCAACGGCTTCCCAATCCGGCGGCAGCCACGGTTTGAAGGTCATCCGGCCGTTGCGTACCCGGAACCCACCGAACCCGTTGACCATCATCTGCCACGTTCCACCGGCGGATGCGATGTGGATGCCCTCCTCGGTGTTGCCCTGGTTGTCCACGAGGTCGACCGACGCCGCCCGGCGGAAGTACTGCACGGCCCGGCCGGGGTCGCCGACCTCGATGCTCATGATCGAGTGGGTCGCCGCGCTCAGGGAGGACTTGTGCAGCGTCAGCGGCTCGTAGTACTCGTAGTTGGCGAGCTTGACCTCGTCTGAGAACTCGTCCGGCAGCACGTAGGTCAGCATCACGACATCCGCCTGTTTGAGCAGTTTCGTACCGGCCAGGTTGTAGTGGTGGTGGCCGGAGGGATACATCGGCATGTCGTTGGCGTCGTGCTCAACCGGCAAGGTGGCCAGTCCGAAGTACCCGTCGAACTGCTCGATCACCCCGTCGTCGGTCACGGCCGGCAGGTGTGTCTGCTCCGCCTTGTTGAGCCAGTCCTCCACCTCCTCGCGCGTGAGCCCCAGGCGGGTCGACAGCGCTGCCAGTTCGCGGGCGTTGGTGTCGGAGAGCTCGGCGTAGACGCGGGCGGCCTGTTGGAGGTGCCAGCGCACCAGGTAATTGGTGTACGCGTTGTTGTCGACGTGCTCGTGGAACTCGTCCGGCCCGACGACCCGGCTCAGCACGTAGCGTCCCTCCGGCGTCGCCTCCAGCCGATCAGCCCAGAACCGGCTGGTCTCGAACAGGATCTCCGCGCCGAAGTCGGTCATCAGGGCGTGGTCGCCGGTAGCGGCGACGTAGGCGACGAGGCCGTACGCGACGGCCGAAGTGATGTGGATCTCCTCCTCGCCCATCCAGATCCGGTGCGCACCGTCGATCGTCCACTGGGGGGTTTCTTCGGCGCCGGTGTCGGCGGACTCCCACGCATAGCGCGCACCGCGGAAACCGGTCTCGCGGGCGTTCTGCCGGGCGCCGTCGAGGGTGTGGTAGCGGTACAGCAGCAGCGCCCGGGCGGTCTCCGGCTGGGTGTAGATGAAGAACGGGAGCATGAACACCTCGGTGTCCCAGAACGCGTGCCCCCGATAGCGCTCGCCGGTGAGGGCGTTCGCCCCGATGTTGACGTGCTGATCCGATTCGTTCGCCGCGATCAGCAGTTCGTAGATGCTGAACCGCACCGTACGCGTGGCGTCCTCGTCGCCGTCGATCGTGACATCGCAGTCCGCCCACTTCGCGGCCCAGGCCGCCCGGTTGCGTGCCCGGCACGCCGTGAAGCCCGCGTCCCGGTGGCGGCGAAGCTCCTCGCGGGCCGTCCGGCCCACGTCCGCTGCCGCGACGTCGCGGGATGTGTAGATGGTGACCAGCTTGTCCACGCTGACTGTCTCGCCCGCGGCGACCTGCGTACGCGATATCTGTTCGATGTGCTTGTACCGCTCTGCGACCTCCGGCTCCCCGGGTGCCGACACGGTCGTGCCGGCCGCGTAGCCGATGGTGATGCCGGTGCCGATGGTTCGTGTCTCGAGATAGACGCCGTCGGCGGACGCCGCGCGGTCGACCTCGTCGAGGTGACGGGACTTGGCCCACTTGTGCCACTTCATCTGCGGGTCGGCCGGCGGTGGATCCGGGTAGAACGGCCGCCGATCCAGGTTGTGCCGGGTGGCGTCGATGCCGCTGTGGACAGCGATCGAGGCGGTGTGGTTCTCCGGCGTGATCCGGGCCTGCAGGCAACACAGATGCTCATCGGCGCTGCTCGCGAAACGGATGGTGTCGATGCGGGTCCGACGGCCCGCGGAGTCCTCGAAGACGGTCTCGCGGGACAGGCTGCCGTCCCGCATGTCCAAGGCTCGCCGGTGGCGGACGATGGACGCGGTGGTGACGTCGAGCTTGACACCGTTGACCACGATCTCCAGTGCCACCCAGTCGGGAGCCTTCACGAGGTCGATGACGGCGCAGTCGTGGTGGTCGAAAACCCCGCGAAGGAACGTCCCGGGCAGGGCGCCCGCATGGCCCTCCTCGAGTGCGCCGCGCGTACCGAGATAGCCGTTGCCCGTGGTGAAGAGCGTCTCGTTCGTGTTGGCCAGTACCGGATCGAAGCGGTCCTCCACGATCTGCCATGAGGACTCCGCAGTGCCGGGGCCGGCGCTCATGACCGGCTGCCTTCGGATCGGGGACCGTACGCCGCGAGGATCTGCCGTTGTGTCTCCGTACGGGACAGGTAGGCGTTCAGCTCCGTACCGGCGCAGCGCTGCGCACCCATGGCGTTGCCGTACTGGCAGGCGACGACATAGTCGCGGTACTCGAGGTAGCCGAACCCCAACCCGGCCGCGAAGGAGTCCCCGGCGCCGGTCGCGTCGACGACGCGTCCCACCTCGATGCGGTCGACGACCTCCGAGGCGATCTCCCCCGAGCGCCGGTGGTAGAAGACCACGCAGCCACGTTCGTCCAGTGTTATGCAGACCGCCCCGACGCCACGGCCGAGACAGTGCTGTGCCAGGTCACGCAGCTCGTCGTGGTCGAGCCGCGGAGGGTCCGTCATCAGTTCCGGCGACTCGCCCAACCACGTCGAGCTCGCCTCCTCGAGGTTCATCTTCAGGATGTCGATGTACGGCAGCCACACGTCCCGGTCCGCCCACACCCTCGGGTGGCGCTCGCCGCTGCGGGTCAGCGTGGTCGTGGGCCCGTGCGCGTCCAGGACGATGACCCCGCTGCTGTTCTCCTTGATGTGGCGCAGGGTCGGCTGGCTCACCTCGTAGTCGGTGATCGGGACGCACACGAACGCATCGGCGTCGAGCACCTCGTCGAGGTCGCCGGGCAGGATCGGATTCATGAAACTCGTCTGCCGCTCGGCCCGGCGGTTGTGCTCGATGTAGCGCAGCTCGACGACGTCCCCCTGATCGTGCGACGACGTGATCCCGGACGTGTCGATGTTGCGGTAGGCGGCGAGGATCTTCTTGATCGGGCCCTCGTCCTGCCGCCGGACATGGGTGACGGGCACGATCGTGTCGCCGGGATCGAGCAGCGCCGAGAGCGCCACCGCCGTGTACAACGCACATCCGTACTTCTCGAACCGCTCGCCGGCGTGCGTCACGATCTGGTCGCGGGGGATCGGGCCCAGCACGGCCACCTTGCGGCTCGCACCGGTACGCGCATCAGTCGTCATGAAAGCCTCCGGGCACGTCATCAGCGTGCCGAGCTTCGTCGGGTCAGCGCGGGATGCTCACCGCCGCCATGACCGCACGGCTGGCGGCCAGGTCGACGAGGCCCAGTACCTGCTCACGGGTGCGGCCGGGCTGGTCGTTCCAGCGTGTCAGGTCCCGCACCCGGGCCATGCGTAGCTCCCGGGGCGCCGCCAGGCCCGCGATCCCGGCCGCGCGTAGGCCGCGTGACTCCTGCCAGGCGTCCCAGAGGTAGTCCAGCGCGGGCCCCGCCCTGATCACCGGGTCACCCGGTCCGCTCTGCCGGGCGGCGTGCACCACCGCGCCAACCAGGCAGGCGGCAGCGACCTCGCCGAATTCGCCCGACCGTCGACTGGCGAACCAGTGGTCCTGGATCCAACCTCGCGCGATCACCGCACGGGCATCCTCCAGCACGGCGTACGCCTCCTCAGGCCGGCCCCGCCACGGCCGGGGCTGGGGCTGGGGCTCGGGCCGCTGGAACGCGCGGATCCGGTCGCGCATCGATCGCCGCAGTTCCGGCCCTCCGCGCGCAGTGGTGAGCCGGTCCTTAATCGTCTGTCTCATCGCTGCTCCCGGGATCACGGGGGCCGCCCTTCATCGTGTGCACGATGAGGACGTCGCAGGATGCCCGTTGGGACACGTCCGACGGCACCGAGCCGAGCAGACGTCCGGAGAGGGTGTTGATGCCGCGGCTGCCCACGACGATGAGGTCCGCGGCCTGCTCAGTCGCCGTCGCCAGCAGCGCCTGACCGGGATCGCCCTTGACCAGCATCGCGTTGACGTCGGCGGCACCCGCCTCGGCCGCGCGTCGCCTAGCGGCCTCGAGCGCTTCTTCCGCAGCGTCGGTCCCGGCCACCTGGTACATGCTGGTGGGACCGACCACCGCGGCGAGGATGCTCTGCTCCTTCGCCGTCAAGGGGTGAAAGGCGCACACCACGACGAGCCGCGCGGAGCGCGCCGCGGCGATCTCGGCGGCTTGCTCGACCGCCTTGAGCGCGGACTCCGAACCGTCAGTGCCGACGATGATCGTGCGGTACCTCATGTCCCCTCCTACCCACCACTGCGGGTAATCGACGTGCATCTTCTCGACAGCAGGATGGGGCTGCCGGACCGTCAGTGCCCGCTCGGCCGGCGCCGGGGTGGCGGAGGCGGCGGCTCGGGACCGGGTTCGCCGGGGTGTTCGGGGACGGCTTCGAGGCCTTGATGGCGGAGCTGTTCGGGCAGGTCCTCCTCGGTGACCTCGTGACTGTGCAACAGCTGCGGCGGCCGCAGCAGTAGCCAGACGATGAAGATCGCCCCCATCAGGAGCATGATGAGCCCGAGAATCAGCGCGAGGTTCAATCCGGCGGACTTGGCGATGTCAGCGTCGCTGGCGGTCAGCCCGACGACGGTGACGATCACTCCGAAGATCAGGAACAGCGTCCCGGTGAAGGAACGGATGTCGAAGAGCTTCGCCAGGAAGTCGGTGCTCTGCTCGCCCGGTCTCTCCTCCGGTGACGTCATGGTGTGAACCTCCTCAGGCCCAGCAGGTCAGATCGCGTAAATGCCGACGTAGAGCCCGGCGTTCAGGGCGAGTACCCCGATCCCGAGAATGACCGGAGACCGGTACCACGGACGGGCGGCGGTATCCGACGCGTCGTGGATCTCCATGCCGTACACCAGACCGTGCAGTTCTGCGTCGGTCTTGCGCGGCTCTCGTAGTGAGGCCAGCACCATCGCGATGGCACCGACGGCGAACGCCGCGATCGAGCCCCACATCGTCTCGTGCAAATCGCTGCGGAAGTGCAGCACGTCCAGCTTGTAGAGCGCGTACACGGTGACGGCCGTGACCGTTCCGGCCAGGATGCCCCAGAATCCGGCGCTCTTGGTCGCCCGCCGCCAGAACATGCCGATGATGAACGCACAGAACAGCGGGACGTTGAAGAATGAGAACAGCGTCTGCAGGTAGTTGGAGATGTTGCTGAAGCCGGAGGCGATGAGAGCGGTGAGAACCGCGACGCCGACCCCGGCGACGGTTACCCAACGGCCCACCACGAGGTAATAGTGGTCAGGGCGGCCCGGCCGGATGTAGTCCTGCCAGAGGTCGTAGGTGAACACCGCGTTGAAGCTCGACACGTTCGCCGCCATGCCGGCCATGAACGCGGCCAGCAGGCCGGTCACCGCGACCCCGAGCACACCCGGCGGCAGGTACTTGTCCATCAGCGCCGGGATCGCGTCATTGTATTCGAGCCCGCTGCCAGGGGTCCCGATGCCGGGCAGCAGGATGAGCGCCGCCATACCCGGCAGAATGGTGATCAGTGGCACGAACGTCTTGGGGTAGGCGCCGATGATCGGGGTCAGTCGGGCGGAGTTGCTGTCCTTGGCGGCCATCGCCCGCTGGACCTCGGCAAAGTTCGTCGTCCAGTATCCGAACGACAGGCAGAAGGCCAGGCCGAGAATGATCCCGATCCAGTCGCCGATGGGGCTGGACCCGCCGACTCCGGTGCCGGTCCACGGTTCCACGAAGGCTCTGCCGTTCTCCCCGCCCAGCCTGTCGAACAGCCGGCCGAGGCCGCCGGTCTCCTTGATGGCGATGATCGTCAACGGGACCATGCCGATGAGCACGACGAAGAACTGCATCACCTCGTTGTAGATCGCGCTGGTCAGCCCGCCGAGAAGGATGTAGGACAGAACGAAGGTGGCGGACAGGATGATGGCGACGATGAGCGGGATGCCGAGCAGCGCCTCGAGAACGATCGACAGCGCGTAGAGGTTCACGCCGGCGATCAGCATGCTTCCCACGACGAAGGTGATCGCGTTGATCAGGTGGGCTTTCGGGTCGAACCGTAACCGCAGGTACTCGGGGACGCTGCGCACTTTGGAGCCGTAGTAGAAGGGCATCATGACGATGCCCAGGAACACCATGGCGGGAATGGCGCCGATCCAGAAGTAGTGCACCATCGCCGCGCCGTACTGGGCGCCGCTGGCCGACTGCCCGAGGAGCTCGACCGCCCCGATATTGGCGGAGATGAAGCCGATCCCGGTAACCCACGCGGGCAACGACCGGCCGGACAGGAAGAAGTCCAGTGATGACTTGACCGCGCGCTTGAGCGCGAATCCGATTCCCAGCACGAACAAGAAGTAGATCGCCATCAACGCCAGATCGACCGGGCTGAGGTCCAGACTCAGGGCACCGCCGCTGTCCGCCGCGAGAAACATGTTCGACCCCTTCCTGGCAATGGCCGGAGACGATTCTCGGATCAGGATTACCGAATTACAGTCGGCAGCGTGCCTTTCGGGATCGATCGTTTGTGCGCGCATGCCGCTCAGGCCAACCCGTGGCCGATTCATCGGTGTCAGTCGATTAATGACGTCAGTGAACAGCGACCGATCGAAGACGTCAAGAGGCCTGCTGAACTGCGACGATATTGCGCACGGCGAGGGATTGTGAGTTCTCGGGCATGGATGACCGCCGCCGGGTGCAGGACGTCAACCGCCGTGCACTCCAGTGGTCAAGTGGTGCGTTCACATGGCGATTCCTTGCAGCCTATGCCTATAGCCAAGCCGCTGCGTCGTCCGGTGATAGCCTGTTCGCCGAGGGCTTTCCGGCTTTTTGAGAGAAGCGACCAATGCGTCAATGAGCCTTATTATGGTGACATGCGTGGAACAGCTCGTCACCGGCTTGCCGGATTCACTGATCTCCACAGGGCCTCGTCCGGGAGCCGTTTGAGCCAGCCGTGACCGTGACGCGCCCTTGAATGATCGAGCGGCCTATCGATGCCGGCGACACCACGACTTGCCGCGGGGGCGGAGCCAGCGCGTCGTGCCCCGGGTCGCAGTCGATGATGATTGGGCCTGCCCCGTTGACGGCTATGCTCGGCAGGTGGTGACCTCCCCGGTCCGGATCGGGTCGTACCGCATCGAACGGTTGCTGGGCATCGGATCCTTCGCCACCGTCTGGCTGGGCTACGACGCGTCGCTCGACGCCCGCGTCGCCATCAAGGTGCTGGCGGAGAACTGGAGCCACGATCTGCGCATCCGGGAGCGGTTCCTCGAGGAGGCACGCCTGCTCTGGCGGCTGGACGACGATCGCGTCGTGTCGGTACACGCGCTCGGGGAGTTGCCCGACGGCCGGCCGTACTCGGTGATGGCCTGGGCGGACGGCGGAAGCCTGCATGATCGACTGGCGCGGGGACCGATTCCGGTCCGGCAGGCCGGGCCGCTGCTGCGGGAGATCTGCGATGGTGTCACGGTCCTGCACGACCACGGCATCGTCCATCGTGATCTGGCGCCCGGTAACGTGCTGTTCCGATCCCGTCCGGCCGCGCCCGGGTCGACGGCGTCCACTGAGCGGGTGGTCATCGCCGATCTGGGTTTGGCCAAGGCGCTCGCCGCGGCTTCCGGTCTGACCGCCCGCGCCGGTACGCCGGGCTACATGTCACCGGAGCAGGACGATCCGCTGGCCGTCGTAGACCGGCGCACCGACGTCTACGGCCTGGGCCAGTTGGGCGTGCGGCTGCTGGGCGCACCGGTGCGCCGCCGTCCGGGCGAACCGGTGCGCCTTCGCGACGGCGTGCCCCGCAAGGTCGCTGAGGTCCTGCGCGTGGCGACGGCCCGGCGGCCGGCCGATCGGTACCGGGACGCCGCGGCGCTGATGGCAGCCCTGGATCGGGCTACCGCCCGGCCGCGGGTGCGGCCCGTGCTTCGCGCCGCCACCCGGGTGACGTTGGTGTTGGCGTCGGCTGCCATGGTGTCCGTGCTGGCGTCCGATGCGGTTGGTGGCCGTTTCACGCGGCAGCCGGGGGTGGCGGTGGACGCGACCGGCCGGATCTCCGTCGTGCTGCCGGAAGGGTGGCGCGCTGTGCCGGGGCGGTGGGCCTGGCCCGGCAGTCCGGGCGGTCCGCGATATCCGGCGCTGCTGGTGTCGCCGGATCCGGTTCGCTGGCGGACCGACGGCGCCGTGCGCGGGGCGTTCCTCTCGTTGGCGAGCGATGGCCAGGCCGAGCGTGCGCCGGCCGGGGTCGTCGCTCAGATCCCGCACGCCGACTGCTCGCAAGCTGCGGTGCGGCGCAGCCGGCAGGCCGGAATCGACTGGGTGATCGCCGCCTTCGACTGCCCCGACCGGCGAGGCCGGTTGGTGGAGGCCGCCGGTACCGGACCGGCCGGGGCGGGGTTGGTCTACGTGCAGATCGCTCCGCCGCCCGGCAACTCACGGGCCTTCGTCGACACTTTGCTGGCCGGGGTGCGGGTGCGGGCGGCCTGATCGGCTCAGCTGACGACCACGACCGTGATGGTGTAGGTCTTCTCGTCCTGGGGGATGGTCACGGTGACAGTCCCCGGACGGACGAAACGCAGATCGACCACACCGCCCTCGTAGCTCTGTGACACCAAAGACCCGGGAGTCGCGGTCACCAGCCCCGGTCCGATGCCCTGCAGCCGCAGGACGCCGCCGGTGTGGAAGCACATCGACCTGACCAGGTCCAGCACGGTGTTCTGCAGATCCAGGTCGTATCGGACGGCGCCGTGGCAGGTGCCGGTCGGCTTGGTGGATGTCGGCGCGGCGGGTGCCGGCCTGGATGTGGTCGGTTTGACGGTCCGTGTCTTCTCGGGTTTCTGTCCGGCCGGCTGTCTCGCGACGCCGGGCTGGGGGTCTCCGGCCTGAGCCGGCGCGCTGGGCACCGAAGCCGGCGTCTGTCCCGAAGCGGCAGGTGTCTCGTTCGCGGCGGCCTGCCCGGGCCGTGGTGACACCGCGGGGTCGCCACAGGCGGCCAGCGGAATCGTGGCGATCAGGGCGAGCGTGCCGGCGGCTGCGATCTGACGAATCTTGCGATGGCGCATGACAGTCCTCTTTCTCTCTTGTCGTCGTTCTGTCCGGTCACTCGGTTAGTCACCGCTGCACCGCCTTTTGTTCGCGACTTCCTCGAAGTATTTATCTGTGGTCGGTGAGGCGAAGGCGCAACCGGCGCCGGGCCTCGTGAATCCGCGACTTCACGGTTCCCTCCGGGATTTCGAGAAGCGCGGCGATTTCGCCGTAGCCCAGGCCGAGGACGTCACGCAGGGCGGCCACCTCGGCGTATTCCGGGGGCAGCTCTTCGAGCGCTTCGAGCAGATCCAGCCGGGTGGCGGCCACGAGGCTGGTGCGCCGCGGGTCGGGCCGGTCGGGCAGGGGGGTGCCGGCCGCCTCACCGTCGTGTCGACGTCGGATCGCCCGGTAGGTCGACCGGGCGCGATTCGCCGCGAGTCTGTGCAGCCAGGTACGGAAGGTGGAGTTGCCGTGGAAGCCTGCGATTCCGCGGGCCACCGCCCACAGCGTGTCCTGGCACGCTTCCTCGGCGTCCTCGCGGCTCGGAAGGAACCGCCCGCACAACCGGAGCGTCTCCGGGCGCGCTGCGACCAGTAGGGCGTTCAGCGCGACCTTGTTCCCGGCCGAAGCGTCTCGTGCCAACATTTCGACGTCGGTTTCGTCGATTTCCACTGTGCGATCAGTCATGCATTGAGCATGCGCTCATTTCCCGCGACCAGAGGCTTTCCGGTATGCCACGCCGTCGAATACCCATGGTGAGCAAATCCGACATAGCTGTCAGGCGTCGTTACAGCATCGGGATCTCCTCGACGCCCGACGACGCGGGATCGGCAGGGGCCGCGTCGTGGCGAAGTCCCTCACCGGCCGGTGCGCAGAGCGAGAACCTGCTCGTGGTCGAACCATTCGCCGGTGGGCCGGAACCCGTACCGAAGGTAGAAGCCGTACGGTGAGCCCGGACCGGGCACGATACTGGTGATCAGCGTCTCCGCCCCGGGCCGCTCGCGCAGGTACCCGAGGAGCAGGTCGAGCGCCGCGCGGCCGTAACCCCGACCCTGATACCGGCCGTCGATCAGCATTCGCCACAGGTAGTACGGCCAGGGGATGACACCGTTTCCGGGCTCAGCAGCATCGGCCAGCAGGAGAAACCCGACCGGTTCGTCCTCCGCGTAGACGGCACGCAACCAGGGCCGTGCGCGCGGGTTGGCGGCCGCCTCCCGCAGCGATTCCGGCACCCCGTCCACGAACTGTTCCTGCCCGGGCCGGACGCGCAACGCCATGACCGCTTCACGATTGTCGTCGCCGATCGCGCGCAGTTCTACCGGTCCAGGTGGAGTCCGCATCCCGTCATCATGGCGGCGGCGAACCGGTGCGTCGAGCGACCACCGATCGGGCGAGAGTTCGAAGTACCGAGTGAGTGTGGCGGGGATGACCTGCGCCGATTCCGCGGCTCCCGCACCCGCGCGCTGGCCGAAACTCTGGACCTGCTCGTGATGGACCCGTCCCTGCCCGGCTGGACGGCCTCGACGTGTGCCGCCGGCTCCGCAGCGACCCCCGCACTCGGTCCCTGCCCATCCGAATGCTCTCGGTGCGCCAGTACCCAGCCGAGAGGCACGCCGCCTGCGAGGCCGGCGCCGACGGCTACCTCGGCAAACCGTTCCACGCCCACGACCTGCGTACCCGCGCCAACGCCCTGCTGACCCGAAGCCAGCACGCCGGCGCGGCCGCGCCGTACCTGTCACCTCAGCCACCCAAGATCATCTGAGCGGTCGCTCCCACGTCGGCATCGCCGGAACGGAGGCGAGCTTGAACCGGCCGGCGATCACGCGGCCGGCCTCCACCTCACTCTGCCGGGCGATCGAGGGCTCTTTGACATAACCTTTAGCCCAGCGGCGGTGCCACGTCATCGCCGTTCGCTGCTCCAGACCTCGGTAGCGTGCCGTCCGCCAGGCGACTGGAGCCGTCGTGATCGTCGAGAATCGTCCTGTCCGGCTGTCCTTTGATGTGTCGGGTGACGACAGCGCACAGCAGCACATTGACCGCAATAGGGGGTGGGTCAGGTGTGGTGCCGCTGATCCGCTCCACGAGCCTGCCGTCGGTCTGGTGGGGCAGCGGTGACTGTGGGCCGCCGCGAGCGGATGCTCGCGGCGCAACCTCCGTACCTGGTCACCACTGGAACGGACCGTCGGGCGGTGGCGGTGGGCGTCACGGCTGACGCGAGTACCTCAGTCGTGGAAGTGAAGGTGCACGGCCGGTGGTCGGAGGACCTGGGGAAGCAGGTGCGGGCCACCCTGCAACTGTGCCTGGCCGGCCCGGCCACGTGGATCATCATCGACCTGCACGATGTAGGTGATCTCCATGGGGTCAGCCGGCCATTCTGGATGGCCGCGGTGCGCGCGGCCCGTTTCGGGCCCGCACCCGCCCGGATGGCGTTCTGCGTGCCTGCGAGGACGATGCTGAGCTACCGGCTACGGCATGGCGAAGGGCACCCGCCACTACTGTTCGCTGCCATGCCGGAAGCACACCGGGTGATCGCTGAGCAGTCGCCGCGTACGCACCGGCTGCAGGCCCGGCTGGGCCCGCAGCCGAGTTCGGTGCCGGCCGCCAGGGATCTCGTCCGGCAGGCCTGCCGCAGCTGGCAGCTGCCTCAACTACGGAGTGAAGCCTCGCTGATCGTGTCCGAGCTGGCCGCCAACGCTGTGCAGCACGCTCGCACTGATCTGGTGGTCACCGCGTCGCGCAGCGGCTCTCGGATACACCTGGCTGTTCGCGACGGGGATACCCGATATCCGCGACTGGTCGAACCGGCCGGCGTAGGAGAGGCGGCTTTCCTCAGTGAACAGGGGAGGGGTTTGCAGCTGGTCCATGCGGTGGCCGCCGCCTGGGGCGCCATGCCGGCCCGCGGCGGCAAGGTGGTCTGGGCCACATTGTCCCCGGAATCGCCGGCGACCTGATCAGGGGCGAGCGCTTGCGCGAGTACGGGTCCTTGCCGTCGTGATGTGCCACCCCCGCAGGAGAACACCAGCCCGATCCCCAGGCCGGGCGTGGTCGAGTACCGCATGAGCCGTCCTGGCCGGGTGGTGGTTGAACCCGCGCGCTCAGCCCACCGTCGCAGCGCCGGTCCGGAGTATGGTGAGACTCATCTGTTGGCTCATGCCGCCCGGGCTCTTGGCGTCTGCGCCGGGAAGGGGACGGCGGTGCCGGTATTGACGCATGGCTCCGACCGACTTTCACACGATTGTCCGTCGTCTTGATTTCGGCTCACAGCGAGGACGAACGCAGGACGGTGGTCCAGCGTCTCATCGACCGGCAGCCGGCGGACCTGGGCCTGCTACGGCGGATCTGCCTCGCCGCCGTCGAGGCGTTGTCGGCCAGCGGGTCCGGTATCAGCGTGATGACTGCCGACGGGACACGTGGGGTGTGCGCGACATCGGATCCGGTGAGTGAGCGCGTCGAGGAACTGCAGTTCGTCCTCGGCGAAGGTCCCTGCATCGATGCCTTCGCCGATCGCCGGCCGGTGCTCGCGGCGGACCTGTCCGACAGCGAGGTCCACCGCTGGCCGGTGTACGCTCCCGCCGCCCGGGCCGACGGCGTCTGCGCCGTCTTCGCGTTCCCGCTACAGGTCGGCGCCGCACGGCTCGGTGTCATGGACATCTTCCGCGATCGGGTGGGCCCGTTGAGTGGTACGGAAATGCAGACCGCCTTCACCATCGTGGAGGTGACCGTGGAGGCGCTGCTCGACATGCAGCACGAGTTGGCGCGCGACGGTGACGGCGCCGCGGTCCTGGATTTCGGGCGCCATGCCGAGCTGTTTCAGGCGCAAGGGATGGTCATGATGCAGCTGGGGGTATCCATCGGTGAGGCTCTCGTACGGATGCGGGCTCACGCCTATGCCGAGAACCGCCGTCTCGAGGACGTCGCCCGCGACATCGTCGAACGACGGCTGCGATGGGACGGGAACAACTGATGGGCGGCTGTTTGGTCAAGGGCTATCGGGAGGCAGGCCATGAGCACCGTTTCGGCTGAGCGGCTCGCAACAATCTTCGTGGAGGCCGCCGATACTCTGGTCGCCGAGTTCGACCTGCTCGACTTCCTGCACATGCTCACCGATCGGGCCCGGAGCCTGGTCGACGCGGCCGCCGCCGGGCTGATGCTCGCCGACGAGCGAGGGCGGCTGGCGTTCATGGCGGGTTCCGACGAGAACGTCCGCCTGGTGGAACTGTTCCAACTGCAGAACGACCAGGGCCCCTGCCTGGAAGCGTTCCGCACCGGGCAACCGGTGATCAACGTCGACCTGGCGGCTGCGACGGATCGCTGGCCCCGCTTCGCGCCCCGGGCGGCGCAGGCCGGTTTCCGGTCCGTGCACGCGTTTCCGCTGCGGCTGCGTACTCAGGTGATCGGTGCCCTGAACATCTTCGGCAGTTCAACCGGCGGAGACTTCGATTCCGCCGATGTACCGGTCATGCAGGCGCTCGCCGACGTCGCGACCATCGGCCTGATGCAGGAACGCACGATCCGCCGCAGTGAGGCGCTGACCGAACAACTGCAGGGCGCCCTGAACAGCCGGATCATCATCGAACAGGCCAAGGGTGCTCTCGCCCAGCTCCACGGGATCAGCGTCGATGAGGCGTTCCGCCGGATCCGCGCCTACGCCCGCAACAACAACCGCAGGCTCACCGAGGTCGCCGAGCTGATCGTCACCGACCTGGCCGCCCTGCCCGGCCTGGCGGAGCGCTGACGGTCATCTCCGCGGCAGGTCGCCGACCGGACGGCGGGGTAGGGCGGCGAGTTCCCACCGCCGCAACAGGACAGAACCGCGAGCAGAACGGTCACGTAGGCGACGAAACGGAAGGTCATCAAGCCGGCTTCCAAGCACGGATGGGATGAGGATGCTGGTTCGGTGTACCAGCCGAGCCAGCACCACCGTGGTTGTAGTCGCCCGATCGGTGCCAGGGAATCGCTCCCGGCGGCGGGCGACTGGCCGGTGCTCAAACCCGGCACGAGCCGAGCCGAACAAAAGTTCTCGCCGGCGGGACCAACGATGTGTAGAGGTTCCGCTCGCAGAAGGAGAACAAGTCATGCGTACCCATCGGCTCGTACTCGCCGCCGCAATCGGCGTCAGCGCTCTTGGAACGGCGGTGGCCGGCGGCCCCGCCGCGGCCGGTCCGGTCACCGCGGCCGGGGCGGAACATGCCGCGCCGGCGCAGGTCTCGTTGCCGCATGGCTGGCAGCGCTGCGTCAACACGGCCGAGAACTACTCGATCGGGTATCCCGGCGACTGGTACACCACACAGATCCGGCCGGAGGAGGTGTGCGCCCAGATCCACCCGGATCGGTTCGTCATTCCGCTGGAGAGCGAGTATCCACTGACCGCCCTGAACGTCCAGCGGGTGGCGGCGTTGCCGAGCAGGAGCGACACGGAATTCGAGCGCACGCTTCTCTGGCAGCAGACCACGGTGGCCGGGCGGCCCGCCGTCCGGTTCGAGACGGCCAGCACCGGCGCCGGCATGGATTTGGAAGGCACCAGACGGTACGGGTACGTCATCCGCCTCGGGCAGGCCCTGATCTCGGTGCACACGGCCGCCGCACCGGGCGAGACCCGCTACGCCGACTGGCGGCAGGTCGTCAACCGGGCGGCCCGCACGCTCACCGCCGCTGCACCCCCGGGGCATCGCAGCTGTGCCCCGATCCGGCCGGAGACCTCGTTCTACGAGGCGGGCCGGGTCGGCAGCGAGCAACTGACCACGCCCGCCTCCCGATGCACCACGATCAGCGTCTCGCACATCTCGGATCCGACGAACCCGGCGGACCGCTGCCAGAGGTTCCTGGTGGGGTTCTGGCCCTTGGTAGACGGCTCGCTGACCTACACCGAGCCGGTGACCGCGTGCGGCGAGCATCGTACGGTGCTGGCGCGCAATGTGCCGGACAACGCCCACTACCTGGTGATCTACGACGTCGACTACATCGAGCCCGACGTCCAGCCGGTCGACTTCAAGATCTGGCACTGAGCGAAGGACAGCCGGAGATCGGCTGTCTTCCCGCTGTGGCGTACTCCAGAAGCCCGAGTTGTCAGGCAGTGAGATTCAGCGCCGGCGGGTCGTCACGCGGACGGGGTCCTCCGCCAACGTCCCCAGGTCGAGGCGGAGCATGGCCAGCAGCCCGCCGTGCCGCTGCGGGTCAATACGCTCCGGTAGCTCACGGTCGACGAAATCTGCTCTGTCGTGCTGGCCGCGCTCTCGAAGAACGGCCAGGACACGGGTCTTTGTGATGATCATGTCGGCTCTCCCGGGTCCACTCGTGGGCGGTGGATGACGTGGAGGCTGGGAATGGCGCAGGGCGGCGAGGTGCTCGACGAGCTGGTGGAGGCGGCGTCCCCGCCGAGGTCGATGGCGTCGTGGGTCCAGACGTGGGTGGCGGGCAGCGGGTAGTGGCCGAAGGCAGCACCCGGCCGGTGAACGCGAGGAAGGGCCGGCTCCGTCAGCGGATGCCGGCCCTGTCCAAGCGTTCTGTCATCAGTTCTTGAAGACGTCCTTGATCTTCTCGCCGGCCTGCTTGACGTTCGACGACTTCTGGTCCGCCGTGCCCTCGGCTTGGAGTTCCTTGTCGTCGGTGGCCTCGCCGATGCCCTGCTTGGCCTTGCCGGTGGCTTCTTGCGCCTTGTTCTCGATCTTGTCGTCGAGCCCCATGGCGATCCTCTCCCGCACTCGTACACGGACCTCGTCGGCTGACGAAGTCTCGGTGAGAACGGTTCTCTCTCAGGCGTGCCCCTGGCCGGCGATGCGAAACACTTCGCCGGCCTTCGATCGGCTGCTCGCTAAACGCCACCCTGCTCAGCTGGTGGCGGGCCTGGCACCTGAGCGGTGGGCCTTTCTACTGGGCGCCGGTGACGGCTCCGGCGTCCACGGCGAGATCGGGATCGTCGGCGGGCTGTGGCACGCACAGCCAGAGGGCCTGGGGGATGACCTCGACGAACAGCCGGTCACCTGCCTCGACGAGATCGCCGTCGAGCTGACGCGGCTGCGGCCGGCTACTGATCACGTCGATCCGGCTCCCGCGAAAGACCTCGATCGACGGAATGCGGTCGCTGCGCCGCAGGAGCCCCCATCCCAGGGCCACCCATTTGCGCAGCGTGCTGGGCGTCAAGATCGCTATATCCAGGATGCCGTCGTCGGGTTGCGCATCGCTCAGCAGCCTCACCCCGCCCTGCAGACGGCCCACGTTGGCGATCAGTACCGAACGGGCGCGCCGCCGCATCGGTGTCCCGTCATCGATGCGTACCGTGACCCGCATCGGCCGGTCCTTGAGATGCTTCATCGCGCCGAGCACGTACGCGGGCCAGCCGATGTGTGCCTTCGCCGTGTCTGAGGTGGCATCGAGCATGTGCGCGTCGAAACCCATGCCCGCCATCACGGCGAAATGCCGGCCTTCGAAGGCGCCGACATCCAGGTGCCGAAGGCCGCCGTCCAGCGCGACGGCGAGACCGGCGGCCAGATCGGTCGACAGCCCCAGGTTCGCGGCGAGCAGGTTGCCGGTACCGGCAGGCAGAACGGCCATCGACACCTCGGTACCCACCAGCGCCGACATCGCCGACATCACGGTCCCGTCACCGCCGCAGACGAAGACCACCTCGGCGCCCGATTCGACGGCCGTGCGGGTCTGCTGGCGGCCAGGGTCGTCTGCGGTGGTCTCGAACCATCGCGGGGCGGGCCAGCCGGCCGCGGACAGCGTGTCATCGACGGTACGGCGTAGTTCGCCGATGTCGTCGACCTTCGAAGGATTGACGACGACCGCCGATCTGGGCGCCTGGTTGGTGCGACTCTGACCGGTCGTGACCGTCATCGTGGTGCCTCGCTTTCCACAGGTGTTCCCGGATTGATCGAGGCGGGTTCGGGTGCCCCGTCGCGTTCGCCGGCAGGCTCAGTTCCCGGCGGCTCGCCGTCCGGGGTTGGTTCGCCTTCCGGGTGGCTGAACAGGTAGCGGATGGCGGTGTTGAGAACCGCGAGCACCGGTACGGCGACGAGCCCGCCGACGATTCCGGCCACGACGACGCCGATGGCGATGGCCACGATTACGGCCAAGGGGTGCAGGGCGACGGCGCGTCCCATGATCAGCGGTTGCAGGACGTGGCCTTCGAGTTGTTGTACGGCGATGACCACGCCCAGGACGATCAGTGCCTTGACCGGGCCGACGGTGACGAGCGCGACAAGCACAGCGACGGCGCCGGAGAGGGTGGCGCCGATGACGGGGATGAAGGCACTGAGGAAGACGAGGGCGGCCAGCGGCAGGGCGAGGGGGACGCGCAGGATCGCTAAACCGATGCCGATGCCGACGGCGTCGACGAAGGCGACCAGCACGGTGGCGCGCACGTACGACACCAGGGTGTGCCAGGAGTAGTAGCCGGCCCGGGCGATAGGGATGCGAGAGGTACGGGGCAGCACGCGGCACAGGAACGTCCAGATCTGCCCGCCGTCGCGGAGGTAGAAGAAGAGGGTGAACAGGACGAGGAAGAAGCCGGCCACGACTTCGCCGAGGGTAGTGGCGGTGCTCAAAGCCCCGGAGGTCAGTGCGCCCTGATTCTCGGTGATCGCGTTCTGCAGCCGGTCGAGACCGTCGCTGAGCTGGCTCTGGGACAGCTGCAGTGGTCCTTGGGCCAGCCACCCCTGCACCTCGGCGATGCCTTCGCTGACCTGCGTGCTCAGGTCGTCCAGTTGCGAGATGAACGTTTGCACGATGAGGGTGAGGCCGCCGAAGACCACGATCAGCCCGCTGACGAGGACGAGCCCGGCGGCGAGCGAGCGGTTGACGCGCCGCTTGCGCAGCGCGGCCGCCAACGGTTCGAAGAGCGCGGCCAGCAGCAGTGCGATCGCGATGGGGATGACCACGATCCGTAGCATGCTGATGACCCGGATCACCAGATATGCGGTCGCGATGAACAGAATGATCCGCCATGCCCAGGCGCCCGCGACGCGTACGCCGCGCGGCAGGCCGTCGTCCACCGATGCTGTCTGTTCCGCCGTTACGAGCGACGGTTCACCGAGCGACGGATCCGCGGTGAACGGTGGTGGTGTCCAGCCGCGCTGGGCGGCAGAGAGACGGTTCTGTGCCCGGCTGCGGGCGGTGTCTACCCAGACCATGGGCATCTCGTCAGCTCCTCACCGACGTGAAAAAACCGCTCGGAGCCCGGACGTCAACGACAACGCATCGTGCGGACAAGCGGGTGCGGCAAAGGCGGAATGAGGCCGCAGAGGTCCGGACGGCCGTCGTGATCAGGCACGCGACATGGTCACGACATCGAACGTTGTGCACACGGAGTACCCCACTGACCGGATAGCAAACTGCGCCTCGGTGATCGCGGGTGGCGACTTCGCTGGTCACGGCATCTTGACAGCATGATCCTCCGTCAACGTGACCCTGACCCACGACTGCGTGGCCGAGTCCGGGTACGCGACAACACCGAGTGACCAGCCCGGCTTGTGCCAGCAGCCGGCCCGTCCACCCTCCGTGTTGCACGTTGCTTCCGGCCCCCATGCCGCCGCGCGGGCGGAATCATCGACCTGCTTGATGATCTGCGACGGGGGCGCCGGGACGCGGAACTGCTGGAACCACCGATTTCTTCTCCATTGCGGATGGGAGTCCACAGGCGTGAACTTCAGCCCGCTGTCAGCGTGCCAACTGCTGGAGGGCGGGATCGGGATGGCAGCCAGCTCGCGGTTGCCTGCCTGGCAGACGGCGGAGCAGTCCACAGCGCACCCGGCCAGCACTAGAAAGGTCGTCGCAGACAAAGCGATCAACGGCCCGGTACGCACAGTGGCACCTCCTTACCGCCTTTCTGCACGGTCGCACCACGGTGCAAACGCCGCCCATCCTCAGGCCCTATCCGGTGTATGAACGCATCCCCGAACCCAAGCAGCTCGTCGAATATCCCGGCCAGCACTACGAGATCCTCTCCCACCACTTCCCGGAGATCATCACTCGCACCGCGGGCTGGCTCGCCACCATCGTGAACGCCTGACCTGACCGAACCAGGAATCAGCCGGCATCACGTGCGGCCGGCTGATCGCTGGATCGCTGGTCCGAACGCACCAGGCGTTGTGCCGGGGCCTGCCGAGTCGCCAACTCTGCGGCCGCGCTGGCTCCCGAGCTCGAGGACAGTCATGACTTCACCGGCCAGTCAAACCGCGTCACTTGACCCGTCACCTGTCGGTCTGGCAGACGCCAGCGTCCGGACCCGGGCCAGCAGATCCTGGTTGTTGAATGGTTTGAACAGGTAGTCGTCGGCGCCGACGGCTAAGCCATCGTCAACATCGGCATAGTGTGACATCGCCGAAACCAGCATGATCGCTACGGTGCACGTGCTGGGATCCGCGCGCAGCATGCGGCACACCTGGTACCCGTCCATACCCGGCATGGCCCGGTCGAGAAGCAGCACGTCCGGTGGCCGGCGGCGCGCGGCCGCCACGGTGTCGGGACCGTCGCAGGCAAGCATCACTTCGTGCCCGGCGCGGGTCAGCAACATCCGCAGGACGGTTCGCGTGTCGGCGTCGTCATCACCGACGAGGATGAATGCCATCAGATCTGCTCCTTGCAGCGTCGGATTGGGGGAGCGCCACCCTGACGCGGTCGGTCGGCGTTACCGGCCACGACAGCTTCTCGGCCCGCGCCGGGGCCCATTCGCTGAGGTGGCACCATCATCGCGCCGATGGGAGGAGCACCGAATCGGTCACCTTACCGATTTCCCGTGAATCGAAAATGCCTGTTATACCGCCTAGATCGCGTGATGTCCGGCGTGTCTAATTCCACCGCACCGAGAGCCGGTCGGGATTCCCGCTGGTGCTAGTCGGTTCCTGCTGGTCTGAAAACTCGGCGGGGGGTGGGGAAAGACCGACTGCCTCATCGACCCGTGCCAGGACGTCGCTGTCGTCCTGGTCGACTCCACGTAACAGGTCGACAGCGGTGGCCCGGATCTGACCGATGATCATCGTGAGTGGCAGAGCGGGCTGCGACTCGAGAAGCTTCGCCGCGATCCGTACCGCCTGCAGCGCGGCGGTGTCCGCTCGGCTGGCGTGCCGGCCGGGATCATCACGCCCGGTCAGATCGGTCGCGAGTGACTCGCCTGCGGCGCGCACCGCGTCGGCGAGCGAGGTGATCGCAGCACCGAGTTCGGGCGGCGAGGCAATACACAGGCGGGTCAGTGTGACCGCGTTGCGTGTCAGCACCCAGATGTTGCCGACGACGTGGTCGAGCCGCTCGGTCGTCGCCTCGACCTGCCGCACCTGCCGCAGGCGCTCCCGGGCGCACCCCTCTGCGTCCCGCAACAACCGCGGCAACCATCGATGTGACGACGATCGGACGAATCGGCGGTGAGACTGATATGAGCTGCGTCCGCTCCGCCGACTGGCTCCGTTAACGAGTGTGGGCGGCAGATGTTCGCGAGTTTCGGCGCCAAGTTGTCGGCTCTGCGGGCCGTGATGTTCGTGAGAGTCGGCATCACTTGCCTGCGCCGCGGCTGAGTAGCTGTGCCGCTTCCGGAGGTCGCGCGCCCGATCGCTCGGCGCGTAGCTTTACCGGGATGAGCGCAGAAGCCCGCAACGTGGTCGTGATCGGTGCCTCCGCCGGCGGTATCGAAGCGTTGCAGCGGTTGTTGTCAGGCATCGCGCCGGGTCTACAGGCCAGCGTGCTGATCGTGGTTCACACCGCACCGAGTAACACCCGGGGGATGCTGACGGCGGTTCTGGCATCACACAGCAGTCTGCCGGTAGCCACAGCCGTCGATGGCCAGCAGCTGTTGCCTGGGCTGGTGACGGTGGCACCTGCGGATCGGCACTTGATCATCGACGAGGGTGGCAAGTTGCGGCTGTGGGCTGGCCCGCGGATCAACCGGACCCGCCCTGCCGTGGACCCGCTACTGGTCAGCGCCGCCCGCCACTTCGGTCCCCGGACCACCGCCGTGATTCTGTCCGGGACCTTGGACGATGGTGCCAACGGTGCCGCGGCTGTCGCCGCGGCAGGCGGCACCGTGCTGGTGCAGGACCCCGCCGACGCGGCCTATTCCGAGATGCCCCGTGCCGCTCTCGCGCTGGTGAACGCCGCCACCACTGCCCCGGCAACCGCTCTCGGCCGGCTGATCACTGAAGCGGTGCCGCGCCGCGTCAATGGCAGCACACCGCGGCGGCGACTACACGAGGAGCACCGGATGACCGAACATGTCCTTCACGGCAGTAAGGGTGTCCCGTCGCGGTTGGTGCTGTCCTGCCCGGACTGTGGCGGCGGGGTGAGCGCCGTCGCTGACGGCCTCGCCCTGCGGTACGAGTGCCACGTCGGGCACTCGTTCGCCCCGCACGCGATGGCCGCCGCTCAGGCCGACAGCATCGAGGCGGCCCTGTGGACCGCTGCCGCCCGCCTGCAAGAACACGCCGCCGTGCAGCAGAGCATCGCCAAACGGATGAACAATCGCAGTTCCTGGAGCACCCGCCGGGCGGAGGAGGCCGCCGCCGAGTCGTTGAGCGCCGCGCGCATCATCACCGAACAGTTGCTGCCCGCACTGCTCTCCGCCCGCGACGCGCCAGCCATCGCCTCCACCGATCGATCTGAATAATGCACGTGTGGTCAGGCTATGGCGGTCAGGCCGGCCCTCTGATCTGCCGCAGACAGGCCGATCCGCCCTCGGAACCGTAACCGTGTGTGAGCGTCAGGCTGGCCGGGTGGCCCCGGTGCACCGTCCTGATCCCATTACGGCCGGGGCTGCACGAGCCGGTTCTGGTAGGCGAGCACCACGGCCTGGGTCCGGTCCTCCACCTCCAGCTTCATGATCACCCGGCAGACGTGCGTTTTGACGGTCGCCTCGGCGAGGAACAGTCGGGCGGCGATCTCCCGGTTCGGCAGCCCAAGCGCCATCAGTGAGAGGATCTCGCGCTCCCGTGGAGTCAGCCGCTCCAGCAGTCCGGGTACCGGGGCGGCTGCACCCAGCCGGCCGGCGATGTCGGCGATCACGCCGCGGGTCACCGCCGGGTGCAGGTACGCGTTGCCGGCACAGACTTCCCGGATCGCGGTGGCGAGCTCTGTCGGGGCGCCGTCCTTGACCAGGTAGCCGGACGCCCCCGCACGTAGGGCCGCGAACACTTCGGTCTCGTCGCTGAACGTGGTCAGCACCAGGACCTTGACGGTGTGCGCGCGTTCCGCCGCGAAATCGTCCGCGGTCAGCTGCCGGGTCGCGGCCACTCCGTCCAGTTGTGGCATCTGCAAGTCCATGACCACGACGTCCGGTTCCAAGTCGCGAGCCATCGCGACGGCCTGCAGGCCGTCGCCGGCCTCGCCGACCACCTCCATGCCCTCCTGCGCGGACAGGAGCATGGCGATCCCGGCCCGGATCATCGGCTGGTCGTCGGCGAGGAGGATCCGAATGCTCATCGCCGCTCCGCGGAAAGAGTGCCTACCCCATGGGCCCGGTCGCTGAAGAACGCTGTGGGAGGCCGCATACCGGAATTATCGCTCAGCTCGCCGCCAGTGCGGTCGGATCGGCGGTACCACCGCTGCGGATGTACGACCACGGCGGTACCTCGGGCCCGGCCGAGGCTTCCGGTCACCACCGGCGCGGTAGCTGGTCGACGCCGCGGTGGGCGGACGACTTCGATGCTGCCGGACTCGCAGCATATGTGTAGTTCGTGAGCATCCCTTCCATCGAGGAGCAGACCGAAAATGAGCACCCCGAACGATCACACACCGGTACCCAAGGCTGCGGCAACGCCGGCGCGGACCGCTATCTCCGCAGCCTGCACCGCGGCCGGTTACATCGCGGTGTCCCTGCTCGCCAGCGCCACCGCCGGCGCTGCCGACACCGTCTGGGAATCGTTGTTCCCGCCGGCCGCCGCCGTCGCGGTGTGCTGGGCCGGGTACCGATGGAACCGCGAGCGGAGGGAGCAGCAGCGCCGCGAGTCCGAACTACGGGCGCTCATGACCATGGCCAGCCATGATCTGAAGTCGCCGCTGGCGACCGCGACCGCGCACCTGGAGATGCTCCGGCAGGACCACGCCGAAGGGCTCGGCGACGACGCGGGGCAGCAGCTGAGCGGGATGGAACGCGCCCTCGGGCGCATCAACCGGCTCGTCGAGGACCTTCTCTGCTATGCCGCCGCGGAGCAGGCACCCATGGATCTGCGCCCGGTGGCGCTGAGCGATCTGATCGCCGACGTGATCGCCGACCACGCCGGTGACGGCTCGTGCGTCACCGTGGACGGGCCGTCGCCGTCGGTCGTGGCCGACCCTGAGCTCCTGCGCCACGTGCTCGACAACCTGATCGGCAATGCGATCAAGTACACGCCGACCGGCGTTCGCGCCCGGGTCGTGGTCGCGGTCCGTGCAGCATCCGGCGGTGCGCTGCGGGTGGAGGTCGCCGACCGCGGCATCGGAATCCCCGAGGCCGACCGGCCGAAGGTGTTCGACGCCTTCCACCGATCCGCGAACAGCGGCGCCTACCGCGGCACCGGGCTTGGGCTGGCCATCTGCCGGCGGATCGTCGAGCGGCACGGTGGCCGGATCGGCGTCGACGAGAACCCGGGCGGCGGCAGCCGCTTCTGGTTCACCCTGCCGCAGCCGGCGCCGTCCGGCCCCGCCGCTCCGGCGATGGCGGCCACAGCATCGGCGGCCGTGAAGTGAACGCGCCGGCCAGAACCCGCGAACCGGGCACCGGGCACTCCGCGCGGTGGGAGGGTGTGGTGGTGGGGCGTTGGAATGCGTGGCTGCTGCCCGCGCTGATCACGGTGGCTCAGATCTGCTGGTGGCCCGGATCGGCGTTGCTGCGCGGATCCACCGTTGCGCCGGTGCCGGCAGCCGCCATGGTGACCGGCACGCTGGCGATCGGTTGGGCCCTGATCCAGCGCCGCGAGCGGCCGGTGACCGTCACGCTGGTGGTCTCCGGCGTGCTCGAGCTGCTCTATTGGATCGTGCCGGACGGGCACCAAGCCTTCTCCGCCGGCGACGCCGTGCTGCCCGTGGAACTCGCCACGTTGATAGCGATCTTCAACCTCGGCATGCACGCCGCGTGGCGGACCGCCGTGCTGGTGTGCGCCGGGCTGACACTGCTGTCGTTCGCCACGGCGTCGGCCGAGGAAGGGTTCAGTGTGCTGGGCCTGCTCCGCCTGCCGGTCGGGATGATCATGTACCTGGCCGTCGCCGCGTTCGGCCGCCGGCGCGGACGGCGGAAAAGGGAGCGCCGCGAGGCCGAGCATCGGCTGGCCGCGGCTCGCCGGGCCGGGATCGAGGCGGCGATCGCCGAGCGGCGGCGGCTGGCCCGGGAGTTGCACGACGAGGCCGCGCACCATCTCACCGCGATCGTGATCGACGCCTCGACGGCGCAGATGCTCGGCGACGAGCGGCCGGACGTGCGCGGCGAGGTGCTGGACCGCACCCGACGTACCAGCGAGGACACGCTGGCGACGCTGCGGAACCTGGTCGATGTCCTGCCGTTCGCGGACATGCCGGCACCGAGCCTGACCGGGCTGGCGGACGACTTCCGGCTGCTGGGTCAGGTGGTGGAGGTCGACCTGCCGGTCGTGGATCCACCGCGGGTGGTTGCCGAGGCCGCGTACGGCATTGCCCGAGAGGCGCTCACCAACACCCTCCGGTACGCGCCGGGCGGCACGGTACGGCTGCGCCTGTCGGACAACGGGGAACGGGCGGAATTGATCGTCGACGACGACGGCCGGCACGCGAGCGCGCCGGTGGCGGCCGGTCTCGGCGGCGGGAACGGGCTGACCGGCATGCGCGAGCGGGCACAGGCGATCGGCGGAAGTCTGGAAGCCGGACCCCGCCCGGACGGCGGCTGGCGCGTGCGCGCCGTCCTGCCAGTACCGGCCGACACACTGCGACCGGACGCCGCGGCGGCGCAGCATCGGCCCGTCGATCTCCGGGCAGGAGAGCACGACGACGGTGTCAGCGTCGGAACGGGCGACCGCC